>JBAXOO010000007.1:0-16133 GCA_037133235.1 Cyanobium sp. ELA507 | reverse complement strand
GGGCGATCCGCTGGGCTTCGCTGCGGATCAAGCCCCGCGCCGAGAAGAAGCTGGCCATCACCGTGTTCAGCTTCCCTCCCGACAAGGGCAACGTCGGCACGGCCGCCTACCTCGATGTGTTCGGTTCGATCTTCCGGGTGCTTGAGGAGATGAAGCTCAAGGGCTACGACGTGCAGGAGATGCCTCGCACGCCCAAGGCGCTGATGGAGGCGGTGCTTACCGATCCGGAGGCCCTGCAGGGAGCCCCTGAGCTGGCGATTGCCCATCGCATGAGCGTGGCCGAATACGAGCGGCTCACCCCTTACTCCGAGCGCCTGGAGGAGAACTGGGGCAAGCCCCCCGGCAACCTCAATTCCGATGGAACCAACCTGCTGATCTACGGCCGCCACTTCGGCAACGTGTTTGTGGGGGTGCAGCCCACCTTCGGCTACGAAGGCGACCCGATGCGGCTGCTTTATTCGCGCAGCGCCAGCCCCCACCACGGCTTCGCCGCCTACTACACCTATCTGGAGAAGGTGTGGGGCGCCGATGCGGTGCTGCACTTCGGCACCCACGGCTCGTTGGAGTTCATGCCTGGCAAACAGATGGGCATGAGCGAAACCTGCTACCCCGATTCCCTGATCGGCGCCCTGCCGAACCTCTATTACTACGCCGCCAACAACCCTTCAGAGGCCACGATCGCCAAGCGGCGCGGCTACGCCTCGACGATCAGCTACCTCACCCCGCCGGCTGAGAACGCGGGCCTCTACAAGGGCCTCAAGGAGCTGGGTGAACTGGTGGGCAGCTACCAGCAGCTGCGCGAGAGCTCCAGGGGCGTGCAGATCGTCAACGCGATCGTCGAAACGGCGCGCCAGTGCAACCTCGACAAGGACGTGGTCCTGCCCGAGGTGGACGGCTCCGAGCTGGATCTAGACGGCCGTGATGGCGTGGTGGGGGCGGTGTACCGCCAGCTGATGGAGATCGAGAGCCGGCTGCTGCCCTGCGGTCTGCACACGATCGGTAAGCCCCCCACCGCCGAGGAGGCGATCGCCACCCTGGTGAACATCGCCGCTCTGGAGCGGGAAGAGGAGGGGCTGCGTTCGCTGCCCGGGCTGCTGGCCGAAAGCCGGGGCCGCACGATTGCCGATGTCTACAAGGGCAATGACGCCGGCGTGCTCGCCGATGTGGAGCTCAACCAACTGATCACCGAAACCTGCCGCATCGCGGTGGGGGCCATGGTGAAGGAGGTCACCGGCAGCGATGGCCGCGTGACCATGCGCCGCAACTTCAGCTGGTTTTTTGATTTGCTGGAGCGCTTCGGCTTCCAGTTCCCCTCGCCATGGCTGGCGGCCTGCCGCAGCGCTGGGTTTGGCGAGCTGGATCAGGCAGAACTGGATAAAACTTTCGCCTACCTGCGCTTCTGCCTCGAGCAGATCTGCGCCGATATGGAGATGGAGAGCCTGCTGCGGGCCCTCGATGGCGAATACGTGCTGCCGGGGCCCGGCGGCGATCCGATCCGCAACCCCGGCGTGTTGCCCAGCGGCAAGAACATCCACGCCCTCGACCCCCAATCGATCCCCACCCGGGCTGCGATTGCCGCCGCCAAGGTGGTGGTGGACCGGCTGATCGAGCGGCAGAAGGCGGAACAGGGCACCTGGCCAGAAACGATCGCCTGCGTGCTCTGGGGCACCGACAACATCAAGACCTACGGCGAATCCCTCGCCCAGATCCTCTGGTTCATCGGCGTGCGGCCCATGCCCGATTCCCTCGGCCGGGTCAACAAGCTGGAGCTGATTTCGCTCGAAGAGCTGGGCCGGCCCCGCATTGATGTGGTGGTGAACTGCTCGGGGGTTTTCCGTGATCTCTTCATCAACCAGATGGGCCTGATCGACCAGGGGGTGAAGATGGCCGCCGAGGCCGATGAGCCCCTGGAGATGAATTTTGTGCGCAAGCACAGCCAGGAGCAGGCCGCCGAGCAGGGCATCTCCCTGCGGGATGCCGCCACCCGCGTGTTTTCCAACGCCAGCGGCAGCTACAGCTCCAATGTGAACCTGGCGGTGGAGAACAGCACCTGGGAGGAGGAAGGGGAGCTGCAGGAGATGTATCTCTCCCGGAAAACCTTCGCTTTCAATGCCGACAACCCCGGCGAGATGAATCAGAACCGCGAAGTGTTTGAATCGGCGATGAAGACCGCCGATGTCACCTTCCAGAACCTCGATTCAGCCGAGATTTCACTCACCGATGTGAGCCACTACTTCGACTCCGACCCCACCAAGCTGATCGCGGGACTGCGGGACGACGGCAAGGCACCCACAAGCTACATCGCTGACACCACCACCGCTAACGCCCAGGTCCGCTCGTTGAGTGAAACGATCCGCCTTGATTCCCGCACCAAGCTGCTCAACCCCAAGTGGTATGAGGGCATGCTCAATTCGGGCTACGAGGGGGTGCGCGAGGTGGCCAAGCGGCTCAATTTCACCCTTGGTTGGAGCGCCACCAGCGGAGCCGTCGACAACTTCGTGTATGAGGAGGCCAACGACACCTTCATCAACGATCCCGAGATGCGCCAGCGCCTCATGGAACTCAACCCCCACAGCTTCCGCCGCATCGTGGGCACATTGCTTGAGGTGAATGGCCGCGGCTACTGGGAAACCAGCGACGAGAATATCGCCCAACTGCAGGAGATTTACCAGGAGATTGAGGATCGAATTGAAGGGGTCAAAAAGGATTGATGCCTTACCCAGCCGACTGGGTCATGAAAATGGCGAGCATCTCCACCTAGGCAAGAGTGGTGGATGTCCACCCCAGGCGAGAATTTGATGTTGCGTCAAACGATCTGCTTTCGGTAGAGGGCGTCGGCCATTCGAGCCGTCTGCACCACCGGGCCCACATCGTGCACCCGCAGGATGTTGGCTCCAGCCGCGATGGCCTGGCAACACACCGCTGCGGTGCCCCAAAGCCTTGCCCTAGGCCGTGGCTCTTCGAGCACTGCCCCGATGAAGCGCTTCCGGGAGGGGCCCACCAGCAGCGGAAATCCCTCGCAGCGCAAGGCAGCCAGCCCGCGCAGCAGAGCGAGGCTGTGCTCGGTGTTCTTGGCGAAGCCCAGTCCGGGATCCCAGATCACTTGAGCCGCATCAATCCCAGCGGCCAGCGCTAGGTCGGTGGCTGCCAGCAACTCCTGGCGCACTTCCTCCACCACATCGCCGTAGACGGCCAGGCCATCCATGCTGTGGCTGTCGCCGCGACTGTGCATCAGCACGTAGGTGCAGCCCGCGGCGGCCACCACCTCCAGGATCTCAGGATCCCGCCGGCCGGCGCCCACGTCGTTGATCCAGTCAGCACCGGCCGCCACGGCCGCCTCGGCCACGGGGGCCCGGAACGTGTCCACCGAAAGCACCGCTTCGGGATAGGCCGCCCGGATCGCCTGCAGCACCGGCAACACCCGCTCAATCTCCCGCTCGGCTCCGATGTCTTCGGCCCCGGGGCGGGTGCTCTGGCCCCCGAGGTCGAGTAGATCGGCCCCCTGGGCGAGCATCCTCCCAGCAGCCCGCACCGCCCCATCTACGCCTTGGAGCCGCCCCCCATCGCTAAAGGAATCGGGAGTGAGGTTGAGGATCCCCATCACCAGGGTGCGGCCGCCCCTTGTGATCTCGATGCTTCGTCTCTTCGCCACTCGCTGCGATCGGGATGGGTTCGGAACCGCCGATGGAGGCTGAGCCGCTGGCTCCTCAGGCCCCGCATCGCCATAGGTTGCTGACCCCACGGGTGGGGACTCTGCCGAAGCTGCTTGGTCGTGGTGGGCTTCCACCCCTGGCAACGCTCGGGGCCTCAGGCCGCCACCGGCACCTGGTAATCGACGATACGGGCGAAGCTCACCGGATCCAGGGAGGCACCCCCCACCAGCACCCCGTCGATGTCGCTTTGGGCCATCAGCTCATCGATCGTTCCGGGATTCACCGAGCCGCCGTACTGCACCACCACGTCGGGGTTGCCCACCCAGCCCCTGATCAGGCTGCAGATGCGGTTGGCCTCCTCGGCGGCGCAGGACTTACCTGTGCCGATCGCCCAGATCGGCTCATAGGCCACGATCACCCGGAGCGGGTCGATGCCTTCGAGCCCCTGTTCGATCTGGCGATGAATCACCCGTTCGGTCTCGCGGGCCTCGCGCTGATCAAGGCTCTCCCCCACGCACAGGATCGGGATCAGGCCGGTGCGCTGGGCCGTGCGGGCGCGAAGATTGATCTGCTCGTCGGTTTCGCTGTAGTACTTGCGCGGCTCGCTGTGACCCACGATCGCGTGGCTGACGCCGTGCTCGATCAGCATCGGCGCCGAGATCATGCCGGTGTAGGCGCCGCTCTCCTCCCAGTGCACGTTCTGACCGGCAATCGCCACGCCGGCCCCCTCCAGGTGGCGGCAGAGGGTGGGAATCGATGTGAAGGGGGGCGCCAGCACCACCTGGCGATTGCTGGGCAGATCGGCGATCAGGGGGCGGAAGACCGCGGCGAACTCCCGCGTCTCAGCGCAGGTCATGTGCATCTTCCAATTCCCCGCGATGACGGTCCTGCGCACCGGCGGCTCCCCACAAACAATTGACACAGGCTAAAACCTCGACCGCACCGTCAGCCCAGCGCTCCACCAGCCGCTGCTCAGCAAACCGCCCCTGCAGGCAGGCCGAGCGGCGCTCCGTTCGGGCGCTTTCCAATCAGCCCCAATTCGGGGGCAGGCGATCCGGTGCCGCCATCCCAGCAGCTTCCGCCGCAGGTGGCATCACAATCCTTTCCCTTCCGTCGATCTCCACCGCATCCCCAGGGGAGAGGTGGCGACCCCGCCGGGTTTCGATCGCCCCATTCACCTTCACATCACCCCGCTGGATCCGTTGCTTGGCCTCACCGCCCGTCGCGGCCAAGCCATGCCATTTGAGGTACTGATCGAGTTTCACGGCCGTCCTTTCCCCACCCCATCAAGCTGGCACACCAGCGGCTGGGCTTAGGCCGGGCAGCGGGACTACTACGCTGCCCCCCATGCTTGCCCCCTCGCCGGCCGGCTTCCGCCGGCTCTGGCCCCTGCTGAAGCCCCATCGGCCCCGCCTGTTGGCTGGCGGGCTCTGCATGCTGGTCTTTGTGGCCTGCTGGCCCGTGCTGGCCTCCCTGGCAGGCAAGTTGATTCCGGCGATCGGGGCCGGTGATTTCCCTGCGGTGTTGCGCAGCATCGGCTTGGCCTTGGGCGTTTTCATGGTGCAGAAGGCCGCCCAGTTCGGCCAGGACACCCTGTTGGCCGGGCCCGCCCTGGCCGTGAGCCAGGACCTGCGCCGCCAGCTCTTCGCACGCCTGCAGCGGCTTGAGTTCGGCGCCCTCGAGAAGCTCTCCGCGGGCGACCTCACCTACCGCCTCACCGAAGACGCCGACCGGGTGGGGGAGGTGATCTACAAGACCCTCCAGGACAGCACCCCCAGCGCCTTGCAACTGGTGGCGGTGCTGGGATACATGCTCTGGCTGGATTGGCCCCTGGCCCTGGCCACCCTGCTGCTGGCGCCGGTGGTGGCGGTGCTGGTCAGCCTGTTCGGCGCCCGGGTGATGGGGGCGGCCGAGCGCAGCCAGAAGCAGGTGAGTGAGCTGGCCTCCCTGCTCGGGGAGGCGATTGGTGGGCTGCCGCTGGTGCGGGCCTTTGCCGCCGAACCCTGGCTGCAGCAGCGCTTCGATACGGAGGTGGATCTGCACCGCCGGGCCCGCTACCGCACCCTGCGCCTGCTGGCCCTGCAGCACCCGGTGGTGGGCTTCATCGAGGCCGCCGGCATCCTCTCGGTGCTGCTGATTGGCGCCGCCCGCATCCACAGCGGCGGTCTGAGCAGCGCCGGCTTCAGCAGCTACGTGGCAGCCCTGCTGATGTTGATCGATCCGATCGCCCACCTCACCACCAACTACAACGAGTTCCAGCAGGGCCAGGCATCGCTGCGGCGTCTGCGGGCGATTGAGGCGGAGCCGGTGGAGCCGCCGGATCGCCCAGGAGCCCAGTCCCTGGGGGAGGTGCGAGGTGAACTGGTCTTCGAGGACGTGAGCTTCGGCTATCGCCCCGAGAAGCCCGTGCTCCACGACCTAACGCTCCGGATTGCTCCCGGCCAGGTGGTGGCCCTAGTGGGCCCCTCCGGCGCCGGCAAAAGCACCCTCTTTTCCCTGTTGCTGCGCTTCAACACCGCCCAACGGGGCCGGGTGTTTCTGGATGGCCAGGACCTCGCCGATCTTCAGGCCCGGGATCTGCGCCGGGCCGTTGCCCTGGTGCCCCAGCAAAGCCGGGTGTTCTCCGGCACGGTGGCCGAGGCGATCTCCTTTGGCCGCCCGGTGAGCAACGAACAGATCCGGGAGGCGGCGCGCCTGGCCAATGCCGATGGCTTCATCGAGGCCCTGGCCGGTGGCTACGGAGCGCGGTTGGAGGAGGGAGGCAGCAACCTTTCTGGCGGCCAGCTGCAACGCCTGGCCATCGCCCGGGCGGTGCTCGGCAATCCGGCCGTGCTGCTGCTGGATGAGGCCACCAGCGCCCTCGACGCCGAAGCCGAGGAGGCGGTGCAGCGCGGGCTCGATCAGGCGATGGCAGGCCGCACCGTGCTGGTGATCGCCCACCGGCTCTCCACCGTTCAGGAGGCCGACCGGATCCTGGTGCTGGAAGGTGGGCGGATCGTGGAGGAGGGCAACCACGACAGCCTGATGGCCCGCGGCGGCCGCTACCGAGATCTGTGCCAGCGCCAGCTCATCCGGATCGAGGGGTGAAAGGTTTCGGATCTGGTGCAGGCGTTGCCTAAGGTTGCAGATCCAATCCCAAAACCGCGTGCAAACTCCCGACCAGAGCCCCCCAGTGCTCACCTTTGAAGGCAAGCGCTACGACCTCAACGGCCTTCCCGAGGAGGTGAAGGAGCTGGTGCGCGGCATGCAGGTGGCCGATGCCCAACTGCGCCTCCACGAGGACACTCTCAAGGTGCTGGCGGTGGGCCGCCAATCAATGGCGATGCAGCTGAACGACCGTTTGCAGTCGATTACCGCCCTTCCAGACGGAGAATGAAGCTCCGCAGTCCCTGAAGCCAAGGACGTGAGGACCTGATGGCCGTTCCCATGGGTTCGGCCATCAGCCCTTGGAGTGATCGCCCTAGCCGGTCAGGGACAGATCAGCTGAGGGGCGCGAGCTCCTCGAAGCGGAAGGTCTGATGTCCTTGAGCAGGGCCCTCTTGGGCGCTCGTGTCCTCCACCTCGCTCACCACCACCCGCTCCGCCAGCACCCACGGCCCACCCCCCGGCAGGGGGATGAAGGTGTCGGTGAAGCTGCTGCAGCCACCGCGAAGTGAGCCGCTGGCGGGATCGCTGTACTGGCTGGTGTAAGTGTGGCTGAGGTAGCCAGCGCCCGTGTCCAGCACCTCGGTGGTGAAGATCGTCACCACCGAGCCGTGGATGTGGCGGTGCACCATGGTCACCACGTCGTCCTTGATGCGGTAGCGGTCGCCCTCGCCCTTGCCGCCCACGATCACCTCGGTGCCCACCGCGTCGGTGTCACCGGCGGTGAAGGTATTGGCGGCGTGGGTCTGTTCAAACGGACGCCGCACCCGGTGAATCGCCACCTCCCACAGCTGGGAGGCAACGGCCTTGTGAACGGCCTCATCCTCGATTCCCTCCACGCTGGCCTTCAGGTCGGCGCCGACCTGGAAGCGGCCCTCCACCCGGCGATCCCCCTGCTCCCACACGCAGGTTCCCTGATAACCGCCGAAGCCTGGATCCCAGGTGTAGCGGTTTTCATAGGCGGCCCGGAAGGCGGCTGTGCAGTCTGTTCCCGGGGTGATCGGGGCGGATAGTGTGCTGCTGCTCACGATGAGAAAATCAGATTGTTTTTGATTCTAACGTGAGATGATCGCGACCGAGCGCAGCCCACTATTGCGCTCATAAACTTGAATGAAGCCCAAGAAAGCGTTGGAATATGTAAGCTGAATAGTAGTCTTGAAAATGGGCCTCATCTTTATAATGAGATGCGGTGCAAACATTGGGTCCACAAGTCGTTGCATCTACCCCATCCCAGACAAGTCGTCGCTTGCCGTCGGCCCAGGTCTTGATCCAGCCAAAGTCGCGATCTCGCCTGTCAAGAAAGGGTTTGGCATCAACCATGCAATTCGGGCTCATTGCGGGCTTGTACCATTGGGGAAAACAATAACCCTCTGACATCCCCTCTAGTCCTTCGAATCTGGGTGCATTTAGATAGATGATCACAGTGGCACCTCGATCCACAAATATTTCCGAAATCTTGCGTAGTCTTAATGAGTAGTCATGGAGGGCTTCTTTGTAGGCAGGGCCGGCATAGGCAGGTCGAAAATAAGAGGTCAGGTAGTCACCGATAAAAACAATGTCTCCTTTCTTGACCGTACTCTGAAGTTTGTTCACTAATGCTTTCTGTTGTTGCCGGCAAAGTTTTGTCCTGGCATCGGCTGAAAATGCAAAGGATGGCAAATCAGGGAAAGGACAAGCATTTCCCCAAACCCCATGAAGACCGAAGCCATGCTGCGAAGCGTAAGTCGCAACCGCATGTCGAAACTGATGAATGTGGCTATCGCCAACCAAGTAAATCATTCGCTTTGCTTTCTCAGGCCTGAAGCCGCAGCTGCCTGGTTCACTGTGAACGGCTGCTGGGTCTTCAAAGAAATTGCATAGTTCAATGGAGCGTTGATCTTTCAGGTAGCTCTGGCTTTGAAGTTCATTTTTTTGGCCGAGGAAAAGTTTCCCCCTCATCGGTGCGGCGAGTATGCCGATCAATGCCGCAGTTGCTCCAACACCAACAGCGCCATACAGGAAGCTGTACAGAGGTTGTGCCGACCATGCTGCTGCTCGTAACGGTTTTTCGACCCAGCGATAGGAACCATAGGCGAGGCCAATCATCAGCAGAAGCTGAAACGGTATCGTCCATCCATGGATGCCAATGGTCCAACGGCTCAGCGACAGAACGCCCCAATGCCAGAGATAGAGTGAATAGGAAATCACCCCCACGCCAACCAAGGAGGAATTCGATAAAAGCCTGGTTACCGTGCGATTACTGACCAGAGAAGCGACCAGCAGAGTTGAAGAAAGAACGACGCCTATAGTGCTCAATAGAGAGAACTTAGCCGGAAGCCAAAGGCACACCACCATGGCCACAAAGGCGGGCCAAGCGATCAAAGAAGGAACCGGACCGAAGATTCTTGACTGCTCAGAGACAAACAACAAACATCCAAGACCCAGCTCCCAAAAACGTGGCGGCATCAAAAAGAATGCGGCTTCTGGACTTTTGAGCTTCAACCAGACGAAAATCAAGAATGATGCAGTAGTCAGCGCGGCCATGATGATCGCGAATCGTTTTAAGCCTCCCCTGCCTCTTGATCCAAAGCCGCTGAACCAGAAAATAAATGGGAAGAGTAGATAAAATTGCTCCTCCACCCCAAGGGACCAAGTGTGGGTAAAAACATTGAGCTCGGTTGAGCCAGCAAAATAATCAGTTTTCAGGCGATAGAGAATCAGATTAGAAATACCAACCAGAGAAGCAAGGCCGGTCTGAAGGCTGAGCCCTGGGCTGGGGTTGACTAGACAAATTAAGACGGACAAGATTCCGACAAACAAGATAAGAGCCGGAAGCAATCGCTTCAGGCGACGGAGATAGAATTTGCCAATAAAATCTATGAAGCTTTCGAATCGATGGCGGTACAGAGAGGCTGTGATTACATAACCTGAAATGACAAAGAAGATATCAACACCAAGGAAGCCGCCTGGCAGACAACCGCCATTGATGTGATTGATAATCACGGCAATCACGGCGATGGCCCTCAGGCCATCGATTTCCGGTCTATACGAAGACGGTTTGGCAATCACCAGCCCCCTCAACGCCCCCAGGGCCGGTGGATGTCCTGCAGGGCCACCACCTCCAGCTCCGGTTGGCGGCGCAGGGCAGCGATCGCCTCGACGGCGGCGCGGGCACCGGCCAGGGTGGTGACGGTGGGCACGGCGTAGTCGAGGGCGGCGCGGCGCAGGTAGCGGTCGTCGTGGGCGGCCTGGCGGCCGATCGGGGTGTTGATCACCAGCTGGATCTGGCCGGAGCGGATGGCGTCCTCGATGTTGGGTCGGCCTTCGTGCACTTTCAACACCGGCTCTACGGCGAGGCCCGCCTCCGCCAGGGTCCTGGCGGTGCCCGCCGAGGCGGTAAGGGCAAAGCCCTCCTCCACCAGCCGGCGAGCCACTGGCACCAGGGCGGGTTTATCGCGGTCGTGGGTGGAGAGGAACACCGTGCCCGCGGTGGGAAGGGCCTCGCCGGCGGCCAGTTCCGCCTTGGCGTAGGCCAGGCCGAAGCTTGAGGCAATGCCCATCACTTCGCCGGTGGAGCGCATCTCCGGGCCCAGCAACGTGTCGGCACCCGGGAAGCGCTTGAAGGGCAGAACTGCCTCCTTCACGGTCTGCAGCGGCGGCACCGGTTCGCTGGTGAGGCCCAACTCAGCCAGGGTGCGGCCCGCCATCAGCTGGCTGGCGATCTTGGCCAACGGCACACCCGTGGCCTTGGCCACGAAGGGCACCGTGCGTGAAGCGCGAGGGTTGGCCTCGATGATGAACACCTTGTCAACACCGGCCGCGTCGCGCTGGATGGCGAACTGCAGGTTGATCAAGCCCCGAACCTCCAGCGCCAGGGCCAGGTCCCGGCTCCAGCCCTTGATCGTGGCCAGCACCTCGGGACTCAACGACACCGAAGGCAGGGCACAGGCCGAGTCACCCGAATGGATGCCGGCCGGTTCGATGTGCTCCATCAAGCCACCGATCAGCACGGCGCCGCTGCCATCGGCGAGGGCATCGACATCCACCTCGATGGCGTTTTCCAGGTACTGGTCGATCAGCACCGGGTGATCGGGTTCCACCTGGACCGCTTCCACCATGTAGCGGTTGAGCTCCTCCTGGTCAAACACCACCTCCATGGCGCGGCCGCCGAGCACGTAGCTGGGGCGCACCACCACCGGATAGCCAACCGTGGCGGCCACGGCCCTGGCTTCGGCATCGGTGCGGGCTAGGCCGTTGCGGGGCTGACGGATCTCCAGGCGGCGCAGGATCGCCTCGAATTGCTCCCGGTCTTCGGCCCGGTCGATCGATTCCGGGGAGGTGCCCCACAGACAGGTGCCCGTGGCCAGCCCGGTCGGGGTGGCAAGCCAGCGCAGCAACGGAATCGCCAGCTTCAGAGGCGTCTGGCCGCCAAACTGCACAATCACCCCCTCAGGCCGTTCGGCCTCGATCACATTGAGCACGTCTTCGAGGGTGAGGGGCTCGAAGTAGAGGCGATCGCTGGTGTCGTAGTCGGTCGACACCGTTTCGGGATTGCTGTTGACCATCACCGTGGCGAAACCCGCCTCCCGCAGGGCGAAGGAGGCGTGGCAGCAGCAGTAGTCGAATTCGATGCCCTGGCCGATCCGGTTGGGACCGCCCCCCAGGATCATCACCTTGCGGCGGGTTTCGCTGCGCACCTCATCGGCGGCCGGCAGCACCACCAGCTGGCCATCGGCACCGATTCGCTCGAGTGGGCGCTCGTAGGTGGAGTAGTGGTAAGGGGTGCTGGAGGCGAACTCGGCGGCGCAGGTGTCCACCGTCTTGAACACCACGTTGACGCCCAGCCCCTGGCGATGGGAGCGCACCTCCAGTTCACCACTGCCGGTGGCCCAGCCGATCTGACGGTCGGAGAAGCCCAGTTGCTTCAGCTCCAGCAGGGCTGCCCCATCGAGATTTTGGAGCCGGCGGCCCGTCAGCAGCCGCTGCTCGGCTTCGATCAGGCCGCGCAGCTTGGCCAGGAACCAGGGGTCGATGGCGCTGAGTTTGTGCAGATCGGCATCGGAGTAGCCCCGCACCATGGCGGTGCGCACCGCCAGGATCCGATCGGGGGAAGGGGTGCGCACGGCGCGCTCCAACTCGCTGCGCTGCTCGGGAGCATCACAGGCGGGATCGGGCCGGTCACAGCCCCAGCCGGCTAGGCCAGTTTCCAGGGAGCGCAAGGCTTTCTGAAAGGATTCCTCAAAGCAGCGGCCGATCGCCATCGCCTCGCCCACCGATTTCATCGACGTGGTGAGCACCGCTGGGCTGCCGCGGAACTTCTCAAAGGCGAAGCGCGGGATCTTGGTCACCACGTAATCAATCGTGGGTTCGAAGCAGGCCGGGGTGGCGCCGGTGATGTCGTTGACGATCTCGTCGAGGGTGTAGCCCACCGCCAGCCGGGCGGCGATCTTGGCAATCGGGAAGCCAGTGGCTTTGGAGGCGAGGGCGGAGGACCGGGAGACGCGGGGGTTCATCTCGATCACCACCACATCCCCATTGACGGGATTGATGGCGAACTGGATGTTGGAGCCGCCGGTATCAACACCGATTTCCCGGATGATCGCGATCGACTGATCGCGTAGCCGCTGGTATTCGCGGTCGGTGAGGGTCTGGGCCGGGGCCACGGTGATCGAATCGCCCGTGTGCACCCCCATCGGATCGAGGTTTTCGATGCTGCACACGATCACCACGTTGTCGGCGGTGTCACGCATCACCTCCAACTCAAACTCCTTCCAGCCCAGCAGCGACTGTTCGACCAGGATCTGGCTGACCGGACTGGCCTCCAGGCCGCTCTTGCAGATCGCCCGGAATTCCTCAGGGTTGTAGGCGATCCCGCCGCCGCTGCCCCCCAGGGTGAAGGCAGGCCGAATGATCCGCGGATAGCTGCCGATCACCTCGCCCACCTGCTCGGCTTCTTCAAGGTTGTTGGCGATGCCGGAGGGGCACACCGCCACGCCGATGCGGGCCATGGCCTCCTTGAAGAGCAGGCGATCCTCCGCCTTGCGGATCGCTTCGAGGTTGGCCCCGATCAGCTCGACGCCGAAGCGCTCCAAGGTGCCGTTCTCGGCCAGGGCCACCGCCAGGTTGAGGGCCGTCTGGCCCCCCATGGTGGGCAGTAGGGCATCGGGCCGCTCAATCTCGATCACCCGGGCCACCACCTCGGGCGTGAGGGGCTCGATGTAGGTGCGATCCGCCAAGTCCGGGTCGGTCATGATCGAGGCCGGATTGCTGTTGACCAGCACCACCTCAAAGCCCTCGGACCGCAGGGCTTTGCAGGCCTGGGTGCCGGAATAATCAAACTCACAGGCCTGGCCGATCACGATCGGTCCCGAGCCCAGCAGCAGGATGCGCCTGAGATCCGTGCGGCGGGGCATGGGGTTGAAACTGGCCAAACATGCCCAGCCTCTCATGGGTCGTGTCAGGGCCCGCAGGAGGGAGGAGCACCAGCCTCCCTCCGTTGGACGGCGGACGGCCATCACCACCGGCCGGCGCCCCTGCGCCAGCACAGGGATCGCTAGGGTGAGTCGAATCCTGATGTTCTACCGCCGCCGATGAGCGAACTCCAGCGCCTGAAGGGGTTGCTGCCCCCTGAGATGCAGAGCTGGGTGTTCGTCGAAGCCTCTGCCTCCGTTGACCCTCCCTTGGTGACCATCGAGGAGATCGGGCGCGATGAGATCGAGATCCAGCTCGACCTGGAGAAATGGGATGCCCTCGCCCTCGACCACCGCAACCTGCTGTTCTGGCATGAGGTGGGCCGCATCCAGAATGACGCCGTGCCCCGGGACGGTTGGGAGATGGCGGCCTTGGCGATTGGCCTTGGCGGCGCCATTGGTGAGTTGTGGGTGCAGGACGGCCTGCTGCTGCTGATGGCCCTCGGTCTTTCGGGCTTTGCCGGCTACCGGCTTTACCTCAAGAACAACTCCGAGAAGCGGCTGCAGGACGCCATCGTGGCCGACGAGCGGGCGATCGACCTGGCCTGCCGGTTTGGCTACAGCCTCCCCAACGCCTACAAGAGCCTCGGCGGGGCCCTCAAGGAGCTGGTGGAGCAGACCCGCAAAAAGAAGAAGCGCTCCTTCTACGAAGACCGCCTCGAGGCTCTTCGCAAGAGCGCCGGCAAGGCCCGCGCCGAAATGGCCCAACAGGAGGGTTCCCGTCAGTCCGTCACTAGTGAGAACGTCTATGGCTAACCAGACAGGTCAGACCGTTTCGGCCGTAGGCGTGTCTTCCCAGACGCCCTTAGCCCCAGTTGATAGTGAGGCTCTGGCCCGCCTCGCGGCCGAGGCCTGCGATGACCGCAAGGCCGTGGACATCCGCCTCATCCATGTGGAGGAGATCTCTTCGCTGGCCGACTGGTTTGTGATTTGCAACGGCCTCACCGATGTGCAGGTGCGGGCCATTGCCCGATCCGTGCAAGACAGCCTGGAGGAGCTGGCTGGGCGGCTGCCCCTCCGGCGCGAAGGGCAGAGCGAGGGGCGCTGGGTGGTGCTCGATTACGGCGAGCTGATCGTTCACGTGCTCACCCCCCAGGAGCGGGCCTACTACGACCTCGAGTCCTTCTGGAGCCATGGCGGCCAAGAGCGCTACGTGAGCCCGCTCACACCCCTGCCCAGCGACGGCGGGAGCTGAATCGAAGCCGATGGAGCAAGCCGGCTCGAGTCTTCCCGTGCAGGACACGCCCTGCCCGGTACCACCAGAGCAGCGTCCCCTGGATGAATACCGCCAGCTGCAACGATCCTGGTTTTTCGGCTGGGCCACCGCAGGGGCCCTTCCCCTCGTCCGGGCCCTCCTGGTGAGCTGGCTACTGGTGCTGCCGGTCTCCCTCCTGGTGGCCAGTGGCAGCCTGACCCTGAGCCACCACCCTGCCAGGTGGCTGTTGGCGGGGACCACCTCTGCCCTGCTGCTGCCCCTGCTGCTGCTGGCCCGCCAATGGCTGGGCTGGACCTACGTGCGGCAGCGGCTGCAGGCCGAACGGGTGCACTACGAGGAATCCGGCTGGTACGACGGCCAGGTGTGGGAAAAACCAATCGCCTGGCGCCAACAGGACCTGCTGGTGGCACGCCATCAGGTGGAGCCGGTGCTGCGGCGCCTGCGCCAGGGGGCGGCCCTGGTGGTTGGTCTTTTGGTGGTCGGCACCGGGCTCTGTCAGGCTCTTTAGTCCGCGCTAGAGCCCCCAAGTTCGCGCCCAAGCCCCCAGAGGCCCTTCTCGATGACCCTCCCCTCCAGCTTCTCGGGACCCTCCCGGCCGGGTGTGCCACCGCTGGAGGTTCGACTGCTGCGTAACGGCATTGTCGAATCCCGCCACCGGGTGCATGCGGTGGTTTGCGACCAGCGAGGGCGGGTGTTGCTGCGGGCGGGTGATCCCCAGCAACTCAGTTTCATCCGCTCGGCCCTCAAGCCCTTCCAAGCCACCGCCTTCGTGGCCAGTGGCGCCGCCGACCGCATCGACTGCGGCGATCGGGGCCTGGCGATTGCCTGTGCCTCCCACGCCGGCACCGCCACCCATGCCCGGGAGGCCTTCCGCCTGCTGTGGGGCGCCGACCTGGACACCGGCCGGCTCCAATGCCCGGTGCCCGCCGGCGCGGCCAGTCCGTTGGAGCACAACTGTTCCGGCAAACACGCCGCCTTCCTGGCCACCTGCCGCCAGATGCACTGGCCCCTGGAAAGCTATCTCCAGAACGAGCACCCCCTCCAGCAGGAGGTGGTGAAGCGGGTGGCAGAACTCCTGGGCCTCCCCGGCGCCGAGCTGGTCATAGCCCGGGACGACTGCGGGGCGCCAACCCTGCAGCTACAGCTCGCCCAGATGGCCCTCCTCTTCGCCCACCTCGGGGCGGGCGAACATCCAGACCTCGAGCGCCTGGGCCGCTCGATGCTGGCCCATCCGGAGCTGGTGGCGGGCGAGGGCTACTTCGACACCGAACTGATGCGGCTGGGCCATGGCCAGGTGATCAGCAAGGGTGGGGCCGAAGGGATCCAGTGCGTCAGTCGGGTGGGCGAGGGCATGGGTGTGGCGGTGAAGGTGGAGGACGGAGCCTCCCGGGCCAAGCAGGCCGTGGCCCTTCACGTGCTCGAGCAGCTCGGTTGGCTCACCCCCACCTGCCTCGATGACCTGCGCCAGCGCTTCCTCCATCCCGGCCCGCAGCTCCAGATCGAGGTGGTGGGGAAGCTGCGCTTCGACTGAGGCATCCGCGCAACCCCGCGCCGGTGGGCTGGTAAGATCCGTTAGTCAGCAAATGACTGACGACCAGGGCCGATCGGTCCAGCGCCGCGGGGTAGAGCAGTCTGGTAGCTCGTCGGGCTCATAACCCGAAGGTCGCGAGT
>JBAXOO010000006.1:0-16723 GCA_037133235.1 Cyanobium sp. ELA507 | reverse complement strand
AACGCTTGCACCCTACGTATTACCGCGGCTGCTGGCACGTAGTTAGCCGGTGCTTATTCTTACGGTACCGTCATTAGCCCCTTGTATTAAAAGGAGCCGTTTCGTTCCGTACAAAAGCAGTTTACAACCCGAAGGCCTTCATCCTGCACGCGGCATTGCTGGATCAGGCTTGCGCCCATTGTCCAAAATTCCCCACTGCTGCCTCCCGTAGGAGTCTGGGCCGTGTCTCAGTCCCAGTGTGGCTGATCATCCTCTCAGACCAGCTACTGATCGTCGCCTTGGTAGGCCTTTACCCCACCAACTAGCTAATCAGACGCGAGCTCATCCTCAGGCGAAATTCATTTCACCTCTCGGCATATGGGGTATTAGCGGCCGTTTCCAGCCGTTATCCCCCTCCTGAGGGCAGATTCTCACGCGTTACTCACCCGTCCGCCACTGACCCGAAGGTCCGTTCGACTTGCATGTGTTAAGCACGCCGCCAGCGTTCATCCTGAGCCAGGATCAAACTCTCCGTTGTAGTCAGACCCTCTTGACTTCTTTCCTCCCTTTCAGGATTAAAGTCGCCTCAGTCTGATTGGCTTACTCCCACAAAATTTAGGCTTGCGCCTCTTGCAGTTGCTGCCCCTTCCGCTGACACAGAAGGTTTCGAGAGTGCTCGGTTCAACAGTTCTCCACTTCTCCCGCTCACATGGCTCGCACCATGCAACCTGGACTCGCTTCCTCCAGCTTTCCCTTGACTTTCCAGATCTCAGATCCGGTTCGCGATTCCTCCCTCACAGTGTTCTTTGGGCTCACGGTCGTGAGAACCGTTCACCCATACCGCGAGGGGCTCCATCGCTGTGTTCTTTTGACGGGACCTCACACCTTTGCTGCTGTCTCGGCTGACACACTCCGCTTTGACCATCGCGCCTATCTTGGCTCCATGCTCAATTTGGGACGTCAACGCAGCAAAAGCGTCAGTTCCTAAACTTTTTAGTTGTCCAGGTGCTGCCTCAGCTCCCCTTCCAGGGAGTCGTGGCTCGTCGCCTTGCAGCGACTGACAGAACCTACAACATCGGCGGCTCGCGCCTCCTTCGTCGTAGTCCGCCCTGCTCGTTCGGCTCGCGCCGCTTCGTTCAGGACTTGGTGAACCTAGCAGTTCACCCTTCCGATCCCCTCTCGGGGCTCGGCCGCTCGGTTCCCCGAGCAGTCCAATAATCTATCACCCTCGGGGGGCATGGCGCAATCCCCCCCAACGCATTCCCTTGGCTAGGAGAGCAGGGCCTCGGCCCAGGGCATGAATCGTTCCAGGGTTTCGGGGCGATCGGCCACGAGCACCGGGAAATCGGTGTTGGTGAGGTCGGTGCCGGGCGGGATGGCGGCGGGGCTCTGCTGCAACCAGCGCAGGGAGCAGTTCAACTCGCTGAGCACAAGCCAGGAGGCGGCGAGGTCCCAGATCTTGGGGGTGGCCTCCAGGGCGGCCACGGTCTGGCCCATCGCCACGCTTACCAAATTCAGGCTGGCAACGCCGAGCAGGCGGATCTTGCCGGGGAAGCGCTGATCGGGGAGTTTCTGCAGGACCCCAATCGAGCGGCTGCAAAGGGACGCACAACCGACGGGATGGGTCTGGATCGATGGGGGGTGCAGGGGCTTGCCATTCCTCCAGGCCCCGCGACCCCGCACCGCCACGATCCGCTGGCGGAGCGGGGGCACATCCAGCACCGCCAACACCGGCAGTCCATGCTCGAAGCGGGCCAGGGAAATCGCCCAATAGGGAATGCCCGCAGCGAAGTTGGTGGTGCCGTCGAGGGGATCCACCACCCAGTAGGCCGCTGACTGCGGCACCATCTGGCTGCCCTCCTCGCTCAGCACACCTTCCTGCGGAAAGAGCTCGGCCAGGCCCTCCACCAGGGTGGCATCACTCCAGCGATCACAGGCGGTGATCAGGGAACCATCCGCCTTGACGGAAGAGGCCATGTGGCCGAAATCGGCCCGCTGGCGCTCTCCTACCCGATCCAACAGTGCCTCGAAGGCCGGATCAAGCAGGGAGGGACTTCGGCTGGTTGTGCTGATCAGGGAATCGGTCATAGGGATTCGGCCACCAGCACTTGGGCAAGGCTGCGGCCCGTATCCTCGCGGAACTGGTGCACGTTGACACGATCCAGCAGCAGCAAGGCGCCAAGTGCCACGACAAACTCCACCCCCAGCACCAAGGCATAGGCGGGGAAGGGGTTGGGGCTATGGCCCACAGCGGATCCCGAGAGCAAACGGCCGACATCGAGAAGGCCACCACCCACCACTTTGCCGATGGCGCGCGACAGGGCCTGGGCCAAACCCCATACCCCCACGAAGGTGCCGGCCACCTCGGGGAGGGTGAGGTCGAGCATGAGGCAGAGGGCGCTGTTGGTGCCGATCCCCGCCGCCAGACCGAACAGCACCATCACAACCTTCAGCAAGGGAACGCTGGCGGTGAGACCGCTTAGAAGCAACATCAGCAGGGTGGCCGCAATCATCCGGCAACCCAAGCGGGCTGCGCCCAACTTGCCCAAGCGGGGCACGACCCATATCCCAGCAACCAGCAGCCCCAACAGGGTGCCCACCCCCCAAAAGGCATTGAGCTGGGCGGTGGCAGCGATGGGCATCGCGAAAACCTGGGCCCCGTAGCTTTCAAGCACGGGATCCTGCAGAAACAGGGCCAGGGTGAAGAGGATTAGAAAAGAAAAGAAAATCAACACCTGGGGACTGGAGCGGATCAAGGTCCACGCCTGGGCCAGGGTGACTCCATCCTCCCTGGGGCCAACGCCGGAGGCGCGGCGTCCGAGGGAGGGGGGTTCCATCTCCCAGGTGGCCGCCACGGTGATGGCAAACACGGCCAGGGCCACCCGCAGCATGAAGGCGGTGAGGACGGGTTCCAGCACCGCTGGGTCGGTGATGCCATCAAGACCGCGAAGGCTGGTGCTGATCAGCACGGCCCCGATCACGATGCCTACGGTGAGCAGGCACCAGATGATTCCCACGGCCCGGGGCCTCTCGGCCTCGGTGGTGCGATCGATCACCAGGGCCAGATAGGGCGTGGTGGCCAGGGAAATCGCCAATCCGTAGAGGGCGAACAACCCGCACAGGGCTGCGATGGCCAGGCCGAGGGCCGGCTGGATTCCAGCCTGGAGCAGGGCCCCGACCCGGAAGATCAGCGGCACCGAAAGCACGGCCAAGCTGCAGAAGAGGGCGGTTCCCAGCAGGACATAAGGAACCCGATGTCTCTGGGCAAGGGGATGGGCATCGGAGATCTGGCCAAACAGCACCCGTGACGGGGCCACGAACTGTTCGCAGGCCAAGGCAAAGCCAACCAACAGCCCCGGAAAGCCAAGTTCGCTCAGCATCACCCGGTTGAGGAGGCCTGAAAAGATCACCGCCAAGCAACCCAGACAGGCCTGAAACAGGCCGAGTCGCAAGGTGGCGATCAGGGAAAGACCTGGTTGATGGCTGAGGGACTGGGGGGAAGCGGCGGCCACAGGGTCAGGGTCTTAGCCGGGTCGGCGTGGTGCCGGCGGGGGCGGCCGGGCAAGCCGGCAGTAAGGGCAAAGGCTCCACCGGCACATCGCTGGCGCCGACCACCAATGGCTTGTTGGGGGGCAGCTGGGGGGCTGCGCAGGTGGCGACCTTGTCGAGGCCGGTGCGGCGGGTGAGCTCCACGAGGCGCTTGTTGTAGTCGGAGATGGCGCTGGAGTAGCGCACCTCGGCCTGGGTCAGGTCGCGCTGGGTGTCGACCACCTCCCGCTGGGTGGTGACCCCGGCCTGGAAGCGGAGGCGGGACAGCCGCAGCGATTCGCGGGCCGAGATCACCTCACGGGAGGTGGTGAGGATGTTGCGGTTGTTCTTCTCGAGTTCGTAGAAGCTGGTTTCAACGTCCTGGCGGATCGTGTCGCGCTTCTGGGCGAAGCGGTAGCGATTGGCCTGGGCCCGCTGCTTCTCCTGGCGGTAGTAGGCCTGGGCAGCGCCACCGTCGTAGATCGTCCAGTTGAGGTTCAGCCCCACGGAGTTGTCGACGTTCCAGCCGGTGATCGAAGGCACCACCTGGGTGGAGAAGTCGTAGCCATTGGAGCGCCCCACCCCAAGGCTGTTGACGATCTTCAGGAAGGGCTGCACCCGGCCAAGTTCGGCATTGGCGCTGCTATTGGCGATCGAAATGTCGAGGAGCAGCTGGTCGAGCTCCTCGCGGAAGGTGTAGGCGGCCACAATGCTTTCCTGCAGGGATGGCAGCCAGGTGCCGATCACCCGGGCGGGGTCGGCGGCGGTGGGGGTGACCTCCTGGGGAAGATCGAGCAGGGCCGCGAGGGATCGACGGGCCACGGACTGGAGAGCCAGGCCATTGGTGAGGAGCTGCTCATCGCGGGCCAACTGGGTTTCGGCCTCCAGCACCTCCAGCTTGGTGGCCACACCGGCCTGGAAACGAGCCCTGGCATCGCGCAGGCTGACCAGGGAGGCCCGCACCGATTCCTGACCGATGCGCACCTGGTCATCGGCGGTCTGGAGATCGAAGTAGGCCTGCGCCGCCTGGAGGCGCAGGTCGCGCAGGCCGATCAGGTATTGGTTTTTCGCCTTTTCAAACTGGTCGCGGGCGACGGCGATCTGGGGGGTGCGGGTGGGATCGATCAACGCCCAGCTGGCCTGCAGGGTCGCCTGCATGCGCCAGATGCTGGTGATGGTGTTGCCAACCGGCTGGCCCGTGCCAGTGAAGCCCGAGCTGTACTGCTGGCCGCCGGTGTAGGTGGGGAGCGTGCTGGCGTTGAGCCCGAGCTGGGGGTACCAGAGGGCAATTTTGGCGCGGAGGTTGGATTGGGCCTCCTCCACCTGGGTGGCAATGGCCTTGAGCTCGGGGTTATTGACCTCAGCCAGGATCTGGGCCTGCTGGAAGCTGAGCGGCCGCAGCTGGTGGATGCGCACCTGCTTGGGGCGATCCGGCAGGGCCAAGGAGGGGGGCGCCACCAGATCGCGCAGGTCCGGCGGGAGGGTGGTGGCGGCCGGTGCCAGGACGGTGGGATTGGCCTTCGGACGGTTTCCCTTCCGGGCTGGAGCCAGGGGCAGGGGCCGGCCGATCGCCAGCGCCGCCGAGGTGGCAGCCGGACCGGAAGCGGCCTGGGCTGGGGCATCCAGGGGGACAACGGCCCGGATCGGCGCCGGCTGGACCGGTGCCGCAGGAAGGGGCGCTGCTCCCACGGGAGCGGCCAAGGCAGACAGCACCGTCAGGGGGGCAACGAGGGGGTGGAGGCGCCGCAAGACGGAAGCGTTAAATGCTCAGGGAGCTTAGGCATCCCAGACCGGTGGACCGAGGCATGCGGCCACCAGATCGGCCGCCCCCCCGATCAGCTGCACCGGCACCGCCAACGCGCTGCAAACCGCCTCTAGGTGGGTGTCATCGAGGAAGACATCCTCCCCCTCCCGCAGCATCACCCGGGGCAGAAGCAGGACCTGCCCGAGCTCAAGGTCGGCCAGCCCCTCGAGGAGGTCGGAGCCGGTGAGCAACCCCGTGACCACCTGCTCTTGCCCCCAGTAAGGACTCGGCAGCCCGTATAGCCGCAACTCCAGACCCTCGACCCGGTTGAGCCGATCCACCACCGGCTGGAGCGCACCGGCCACCATCTGGCCCACCACCCAGCTCAACCGGCGCGGCACAGCCACCCTCGCTGGCAGGTGGCTGGTGGCCAGCTCCAGCTCTTCGAGGAAGCCGCGGATGCTGCCCACACCGTTTTCCCGCTGGGGCATGTCTTCATAATCCGACCGCGGGGGCAGGGGAAGGCCCGCGATCAAATACCACTCATCGGAAAGCCAAGCGAAACGGCTGCCGAGGGCGTGCTGAAACTCCAGTTGCAGGGGCTCCACCTGGCGGATCACCGCCGCCGCATCGGCGGGCTCCACCGGCCGCAACCCATCCCCGGCGGGACGGAAGCGGGTCAGGCCCACCGGCACCACGGCGGTGGACAGCACGGCGGGCCAATCGCCGCTGGCGTAGCCGGCCAGATCCCGCAAGGTGCGCTCCAGGGCCTCGCCATCGTTGAGCCCAGGACAAACCACCACTTGGGCGTGGATCTGGAGGCGACGCTCGGCGAACCAGGCCAGTTGGTCGGCCAGCAACGCCGCGCGGGGGTTGACCAGCAGGCGGCTGCGCAGCTCCGGATCGGTGGCATGCACCGACACAAACAGCGGCGAAAGCCGCTGCTCCTCGATCCGCTGCCAATCGGAGGCCGTGAGGTTGGTGAGGGTGAGGTAGGAGCCGTAGAGAAAGCTCAGCCGGTAGTCGTCGTCCTTGAGGTAGAGGCTGGCCCGGTGCCCCGGCGGCTGCTGGTCAATGAAGCAGAAGGGGCAGTGGTTGTTGCACTGGCGCAAACCATCGAAAAGGGCCTCGGTGAAGGCAAGCCCCAGGCCCTCATCGGGATCCTTCTCCAGCTCCACCACATGGCGCGTGCCATCGGGGTCCTCCACCTCGAGGGTGAGCTCCTCCTCCCCCTGCATGATCTGGAGATCGATCAGGTCGCGGGGGGCAACCCCATTGATGCGGATCAACCGATCGCCCGGCTGGAAGCCCAGCTCTTCGCCGATGGATCCGGGCTCTACCCGGGCCACCACCGCCGGCTGGGGCTGGCGTGACGCCACGGCCGGATCGGCCACCGCCTTGCTGGTGGCGGCAATCCCTGCCGAAGGCTCCTTCCACACGGGCT
Source organism: Cyanobium sp. ELA507 (assembly GCA_037133235.1). Lineage (GTDB taxonomy): Bacteria > Cyanobacteriota > Cyanobacteriia > PCC-6307 > Cyanobiaceae > Cyanobium. Next base: position 10,028 of record JBAXOO010000006.1, on the reverse strand, counting down.
GGCATGGCAACGTCCCCCAGTGTGGAACCCCGGGGCGGCAGCTGCGCCCAAGCCCTTAGGGCTGGGCGGCCCCCAGATCCCGGAACCACACCAGCAGCACCAAACCGAACAGCAGGCGATAGGCCACGAAGATCCAGGTGCTGTTGCGCTGCAGGAATCGCAACAGCCAGGCGATCGCCAACCAGGACACCACCGCTGCAGCGATCACCCCCACGAGGGTGGGCAGCAGGCCGCCATTCGAGGATTCATGAAGGGCGTCCTTAACCTCCACCAGCCCAGCCAGGGTGATGGCCGGGATGCCGAGCAGGAAGGAGAAACGGGCGGCGGCGGCCCGGTCCCAACCATCGAACAGGGAGGCGGTGAGAGTGCTGCCGGAGCGGGATACCCCCGGCAGTAGGGCCAGGGCCTGGGCGAGCCCCACCAACAGACCATCGCGGGGCTGAACCCCATCGAGCTGGCGCCGCCGGGATCCCACCAACTCGGAGAGGGCCAGCAGCAGGGCCATCACGATCGAGACGATCGCGATCGAGGGAATGCTGCGAAAAACGGAATTTTCGTAGCCCGGGACCCAGAGCTTCAGGGCCATGCCGGCCAGCACGATCGGCAGGGTGCCCAGGGCGATGGCCACCCCGAGCCGGGCGGAGGGATCACTCCAGCGGCCGTCCCTCAGGGCACGGGAGATGCCCGCCATCACGGCGGCCAGATCGTCGCGGAAGTAGGCCAGCACAGCAACGATGCTGCCCAGCTGAATCACCGCCGTGAAGGCCACCCCCGGGTCCCCCCAGCCCAGCAGCAGGGGAACCACTTTGAGATGGGCCGTGCTGCTGATCGGCAGGAACTCGGTGAGGCCCTGCACCACCCCCAGCACGAGGGCATGCCAGAGGGAAACGGCAAGAGCCGGGGCTTCGGCGGTGGCAACCAGGGCCATGGGGGAGGCTGAACTGATGCGACCTTATGGCGGCCGAGGGCGTGGGCCAAGGCCCCAAACCCTTAAGGTTGGCCAAATTTCTTCACATCTGGTTCGTGATCGGGACCCCCGCCAGCTACCCCACCCGATCACTGCAGGCCAGCTCCCTGGCTCTGCCAGCAGACCTTGTGTTGCCGCTGGTGGCCGTGCTGCTCGTTTCGGTGCCGGTGTTTCTGCAGGCTCCGCTGGTGCGGGTTGCGCCCCTCGCGGCAGCGATGGTCACGGTGCCGCTCGTGGCAGTAGGGGTTGGGCTTGAACGTTTCGGGCGGGGCCCCTGGCAACCCCTGGGTCCGTTGCTGGTGGGATTCAGCGGCAGCTGGCTGGCGGGCTGCCTCTTCTGGGGCTGGTTCCGGTTGCATCCTGTCTGCCATCTGCCGCTGGAGGCTTTTGTGCTGCCGCTGGCGGTGGCCGGCTTAGGGGGCCGCTGGCGCCTGGCGGGGGCCTTTTATCTCGCCTCCCTGGCTGGAACCGCCGCCACCGATGCCGCCATCGCCGCCACCGGCCTGATGGATCTCTGGCCCCAGGTGCTGGCGGCGCCCCTGGAGGAAGCCCCCCTCCTGCTTCGCCAGGCCGGCGAAACCGTGCTGCAACTCCCCAACCTGGCCCTGGTTGCTGTCCTGGCGGCCCTGCTGCTCCAGAGCTGTCGGTGGCTGTGGGGCCGCGGGACCAGCGGGCGGCTGGCCGCCGCCACCCTGGCCACCACCCTGGCGGTGGATGGCCTTTTCCTGGCGGCCGCCCTGCTCGCCCCCCAGCTCAGCGGACTGATCTGAAGGGAGCAGCGGCCGGCACTTCGATCTGAAGATCTGCGAAAGCCGGTAACCCGGCGGGCGGCAGCCTGGCCGACGTTCTGTAACGTTGAGAGATCCGGCGGCTCACCGCTGGCCGTTCCCTTCCCCTACGCAACGGAGTGTCGTAATGAAGCGGCTGCTTGCCTGGCTCATGAGTGGCGTTGTGCTCGCCGGCCTGCTGGTGACCCTGTTCCTGCCCGGGCCGGCCATGGCAGCCGATCGCCGCAACGTGGCGGACGACAAGATTGCCGAAATCGGCGCCAAGGTGGACCTCAACAATTCCTCGGTGCGGCGCTTCCAGCAGTACCCCGGCATGTACCCCACCCTGGCCGGCAAGATCGTGCTGGGGGGCCCCTACCAGAGCGTCGACGACGTGCTGAAACTGGATCTCTCGGCCCGTCAGAAGGAGCTTTTTGAGAAGTACAAGGTCAACTTCACGGTGACCCCACCTTCGATCGCCCTCAACGAAGGCTTCGATCGCATCAACGACGGCGTTTACCGCTGACCAGGGCTCCAAACCGCCCATCACCGCCATTCCACGGCGGTTTTTTTGTGCCTTTGGTTCACCGCATCGCCAACCAGGGTGATGGCGTCCCATAGGCTCGCCTGCAGCACGGTGCGGTGATGCCTCCGGAACTTGCTGCCCAGTGGGACGTGGTGGTGGTGGGCAGCGGAGCCGCCGGACTGATGAGCTGCCTGGAACTTCCGGCCGGGCTGCGGGTGCTGCTGCTGAGCAAACAGGACGGCCCCCCCTCGGCCAGCCGCTGGGCCCAGGGCGGCATCGCGGCGGTGACCCGTGCGGAAGACAGCTTCGGCAGCCACATCGAGGACACCCTGCGGGCGGGGGCGGGCCTCTGCGACCCGGAGGCGGTGGAGCTGCTGGTGCGGGACGCTCCGGCCTGCGTCGAACGCCTGGTGGAACTGGGCATGGCCTTTGACAGGGATGCGGGCAGCCTGAGCACCACCCTGGAGGCCGCCCACAGCCACCGCCGGGTGCTGCACGCCCAGGACCGCACCGGCGGGGCCCTGGTGGATGCCCTCGAACGGGAGGTGCTGCGACGGGCCAATCTGGTGCAGCGCAAAGGGGTGCCGGCCCTGCAGCTGTGGGTAGAGGGCGGCCGTTGCGTGGGTCTGCAGGTGCTGGAGGGTGGCACCCTGCGCTGGTTGAGGGCCCGGGCGGTGGTGCTCGCCTGTGGCGGCGGCGGCCATCTCTTCGCCCACACCACCAATCCAGCCCAGGCCAGCGGCGATGGGGTGGCGATGGCCTGGACGGCCGGGGCGGCGGTGCGCGATCTGGAATTCGTTCAATTCCATCCCACGGCCCTGATGCTGCCGGGGGCGCCCCATTTCCTGATCAGCGAGGCGGTGCGGGGGGAAGGGGCCCGGCTCTGGGACCGCTCCGGCAACAGCCCGGTGGCCCAGCTGGCCGGGGGAGACCTTGCCCCCCGGGACCAGGTGAGCCGCGCCCTGGCCCGCCGCATGCAGGAGGAAGGGGTGGCCAACCTCTGGCTTGACCTGCGGCCGGTCGGGACGGCGCGCCTGGAGAAGCAATTCCCCACGATCCTGGGGCGTTGCCGGGCCCTCGGCCTCGAGCCCACCCGTGAACCGATCCCGGTGGCACCGGCCGCCCACTACTGGATGGGGGGCGTGGGCACCGATCTGGAGGCAGCCACCAGCCTGCCGGGGCTCTATGCCGTGGGAGAAGTGGCCTGCACCGGGGTGCATGGTGCCAACCGACTCGCCAGCAACTCCCTGATGGAATGCCTGGTCTTTGCGCGGCGGATGCGGGGCATCCAGCTCTCCCCCCAGGATGAAGCGATGGCTAGCCGCACCGAACCCGGCCGGCCCCTGGAGCTGGAGGGGCCCGCACCGGTCGAACTGACGGAGGCCATCGCGAGCCTGCGGCAGCTCTGCTGGCAGGTGGCGGGAGTGGAGCGCCAGGGCAGCGAGCTGAAAGGGGCCCTCGCTGAGGTGCGGCAGCGGCGCAGCCTGGTGGAGGCTTCCTCCCTGCTAGCTAGGGCCAGATCCCTCACCCCCGGGGAGCGCCTGCTGGTCAATGGCACAGCCCAGAAGGCCCTGCTCGGCCTGCACGACCTGCGTCAGCGGTTGGTGCTGGCCGACCTGCTGATCGAAGCTGCGGGCTTCCGGGCTGAAAGCCGCGGCGGGCATTACCGCACCGATGCCCCCGCGGCCCAACCCTTTTGGCGGTGCCACAGCCTGCAGAGGCGGGGCGCTTCGATCAGCACCCAGCCGGTGAGAATTCAGGGGGTGGGCAAGGGGCCCTTGTAGCCACTCAAATTGGCCAGCTCGAGGAGGCTCTTCCTGCCGGAGTCCACCTTGCCGTTGATTTCCCAGGAGGGATACCCCTGGACCTTCTTACTGACGCAGAGTTCGGCCTGGCTGTTCTGGCCATCGGGGGCACACTCCACGACCTTGAGGCGGGCCGTGGCCTGCTTTCCGAAGAGTTCTTTTTGCTCGTGGCAATGGGGACACCAGTAGGCCGTGTACATCACGGCCCCCTTGGCGGTGAGGTGATCGGCCAAGGCGATGCTGGCCGGAGCGCTGGCGGAGGTCACCGGGATCGGCATCCCGGGGCCGGTCACGGCGGTTTCGGGCCGGTCCATGGCGGTGGCCCAGCCGATGCCGGTGATGCCCACCAGCAGGGCCGCGAGCACCCCACGGAAGATCAGCTGACCCTTGTCATCCCATTCCCCCGTCAGCAGGCTGAGCACCAGCAACCCCAGGCTGAGCAGAGCCGAAAGGATGCAGAAGGGGCAGAGCGCCTGGATCTTGAACAGCATCACCGCCATCAGCACCAGGCTGAACACGGCCATGGCGGCGGTGAGCAGGAACAGGAACCAGCGGCTGCGGGCGAGGAGATCACGGCGGGCTTCGCCTTGGAGCAGCAGGGGGAGCAGCGCCAGCACCAGCACCGTGGCGTAGGCGAGGCAGCCAAACAGAGACAGGGGCTGGCCGAAGAGGGTGCCCCAGGGGCTGTTAAGCACCTTGTCGCAGTCGCCGCCACCGCCGGGACAAAGGAGCGGACCGAGCAAGCCCCAGCGCTTGAGCGTGATGGCGCCGGTGTCGATGGCGCCGATGGTGGAGAGCACCGCCATTGCCACCCAAACCCAACGGCGGCCGGGATCGGTGCGGCGGCGCTGGCTGAGGCGGCTGGCCAGTTGGGTGGAGGTCACATCGGATGACGCAGTGAACTGATTGTCGCAGTCGCGCCCCGATTCGGGTGCTTCCAGTCGGAGCTTTGAGACCCGGCGGCGCTCGGCGCTTCCATAGGGTGGGCTTTGGGCCCAGCCGCAACCAGGAGCATGTCGCCAGACGCCAGCCAACCTGCCATCGCCAAACCCACTGTGGCCTTCGCCCACCTGGGCTGCGAGAAGAACCGGGTCGACACCGAGCACATGCTCGGCCTGCTCGCCCAGGCCGGCTATGGCGTGAGTGCCGATGAAAGCGAAGCCGCCGTGGTGGTGGTGAACACCTGCAGCTTCATCCAGGACGCCCGCGAGGAATCGGTGCGCACCCTGGTGGAGCTGGCCGAGCAGGGCAAGGAACTCATTATTGCTGGATGCCTGGCCCAGCACTTCCAGGAGGAGCTGCTCGACTCGCTGCCCGAGGCCAGGGCGATCGTGGGCACCGGCGATTACCAGCACATCGTGAGCGTGCTGGAGCGGGTGGAAGCCGGCGAACGGGTGAACCAGGTGAGCGCCATTCCCACCTTCGTGGCCGACGAGCACCTCCCCCGCTACCGCACCACCAGCGAGGCGGTGGCTTACCTGAAGGTGGCCGAGGGCTGCGATTACCGCTGCGCCTTCTGCATCATTCCGAAATTGCGGGGCGACCAGCGCTCCCGCCCGATCGAAAGCATCGTGGCCGAGGCCCAGGCCCTGGCTGCCCAAGGGGTGAAGGAGCTGGTGTTGATCAGCCAGATCACCACCAACTACGGCCTCGATCTCTACGGCAAACCCCAACTTGCTGAGTTGCTGCGGGCCCTTGGCGAGGTAGAGATCCCCTGGATCCGGGTGCACTACGCCTATCCCACCGGCCTCACCCCCGAGGTGCTGGCGGCCTACCGGGAGGTGCCCAACGTGCTGCCCTACCTGGATTTGCCCCTGCAGCACAGCCATCCCGAGGTGCTGCGGGCCATGAACCGCCCCTGGCAAGCGGGGGTGACCGGTGGCCTGCTGCAACGGATCCGCCAGGAGCTGCCGGACGCGGTGCTGCGCACCACCTTCATCGTGGGCTTCCCCGGCGAAACCGAGGCGCACTTCGAGCACCTCTTGGATTTCGTGGCCGAGCAGCGCTTCGATCACGTGGGCGTGTTCACCTTTTCGCCGGAAGATGGCACCGCCGCCGCCGACCTACCGGATCCGGTGGCGCCGGAGCTGGCCCAGCAGCGCAAGGACCGCCTGATGGCCCTGCAACAGCCGATCGCCGCCGAACGCAATGCGGCCTTGGTGGGTCGGATCGTGGATGTGCTGATCGAACAGGAGAACCCCTCCAGCGGCGAGATGCTGGGCCGCTGCTCCCGCTTCGCCCCCGAGGTGGATGGGGAGGTTCGAGTGATGCCCGGGGAGGGGGGCCTGTGCGCCGCGCCGGGCACGATGGTGACGGTGCGCATCACCGCCACCGACACCTACGACCTGATCGGCGAGGTGGTGGGAGCCAGCGCCATGGTGGGGGATGCGCTGGCCGCGATCCGATCGGAGCATTGAGCCCGCAGCCGCTGCCTGAAAAAGAGGCAGACCCTGGAGCTGGGGGCCGCAGCAATAGGGGGTGGCACCGCTGGCGCTCCGCCCTCACCCTGGCCGACCAGCGACGGCTTTATTTGGTGGCCTCGGGCCTGAGCACCGCCGGTTCCTTCGCCGGACTCACCGCCAAGAGCTGGATCCTGCTGCACGAGAGCGGCAACGCGCTGTTGTTGGCCGTGCACTTCGCCACCCTTTCGCTGCCAAGCCTGCTGCTGAGCGGCCCGGCCGGGGTGCTCACCGACCGACTGGGCTGCGAGATCGTGCTGATCCGGGCCCAGTGGGGGCTTTTCGCAGCGGCCGTGCTGGGGGCTCTGGCGATCCCGCTGCTGCACGGCGAGGCCCAGGTGGTGGCGTTGCTGATCAGCACCCTGCTGGTGGGGGTGGCCAGCACCTACGAACTGACCGCCCGCAACAAATACAGCGCCCTGCTGGTGGAAGATCCGGAGCGACTGGGCAGCTACCTGGCCAGCTTCTCGGTGGTGTTCAACGTGGGCAAGCTGGTGGGCCCGCCCCTGGGGGGCTGGTTGCTGGCCTTCACCGGTCCCACCATGGCCCTGGCCCTGGATGCGGCCACCTACCTGCTGCCGCTGGCCACGGTGCTGGGGATGCTGACGCCGATCCGCGCCAACGAACAGCGCAGTGGCGGCGGCCGCTCCGCCTCGCTCGGCACCGCCTGGCGGGAGTGCGGCCCGGTGCTGCGGCACGTGCTCACCTACACGGCCCTGGCCACCCTGGTGGGCTTCTTCCATCCGGGCCTGGCGCCGCTGATTGCCCGCCAGGTGCTGGGGCCATCCCCCCAGGCCCTGGGGATCTTCACCAGCGTGCTGGCGGCGGGCAGCATCTGCGGTGGGATGGTGCTGCAGCGCAACAGCGCCCAGCTCATCCAGCGGCCGGCGTTGCTTCTGGGCAGCTGCACCGTGATCACGGCCCTGGCCCAGCTGGGTATGGCCGCCGGCAACGGCCAGCTCACCATCCAATTGGCGATGACCTTCCTGATCGGAGCGGGGACCGCCTGCCTACTGGCGGGGACCAACCTGATCGGCCAGGTGGGAGCCCCGATGCCCCTCAGGGGCCGCATGGCCGGCCTGGGGCAGATCGCCTTCCTGGGGGGCGGAGGGCTCAGTGGCCTCGCTGCCGCCCTGATGAGCCAGAGGGTGGGACTCCCCGCCACCTTTGCCGTTCTCGGCAGCGCAGGGCTGGCCCTGGGGCTGCTCGAACTGGTCAGGCGGGGGAAGCTGCGCCTGGCGCCGATCAGATCAGGCGGATTCCCCGCAGCACCACCGTGAGCAGAACCGCGGCGGTTAGACCACCACCCACCAGAGCCAGATAGATCGCCGCAGCCATGGGGCATCCCCGAACAAGTGTTGCCATTACAGCAGAAAGGATGGGGATCCCGGCAGCGCCTGGGCCGAGTTGGGGGAGGTTGTGATGGGCCGGTCCCGGCCGCTAGCCGGTCGCTGGACCCACGGCAAAGCGGCCCCGGCAACTGCCTGGGTGGGCTGGAACCCTCTAGGGTTGCACTTACTACGGGGCGGCTTCACCCATGCGCACCCTCTTCATCTATCCCGAGTTCCCGAAGACCTTCTGGAGCTACGAGAAGATCCTCGAACTCGTCAACCGCAAGGTGCTGCTGCCGCCCCTCGGGCTGGTGACGGTGGCGGCCCTGCTGCCCCAGACCTGGGAGATGAAGCTGGTTGACCGCAACGTGCGCGAGGTAACCGAAGCGGAATGGGGTTGGGCCGAGCTGGTGGTGATCTCCGGGATGATCGTGCAGAAGGCCGACATGGCCGCGCAGATCGCCAAGGCCAAGGAGCGGGGGCTTTCGGTGGCCGTGGGGGGCCCCTTTGCCAGCTCCACCCCCGATGCCCCCGAAATTTCCCTGGCCGATTTCAAGGTGCTCGATGAGGGGGAGATCACCCTGCCCCTGTTCATCGAGGCGATCGAGCGCGGCGACCGCTCGGGCCGCTTCAGCTCCAACGGCGAAAAGCCGGATGTGACCGGCACCCCGATTCCCCGCTTCGACCTGCTCGAACTCGACGCCTACGACTCGATGAGCGTGCAGTTCTCAAGGGGCTGCCCGTTCCAATGCGAGTTCTGCGACATCATCGTGCTGTACGGCCGCAAGCCCCGCACCAAGAGTCCCGAGCAGCTGGTGGCCGAGTTGCAGCGCCTCTACGACCTGGGCTGGCGCCGCGCCATCTTCCTGGTGGACGACAACTTCATCGGCAACAAACGCAACGCCAAATTGCTACTGCCGGCGATCAAGGAATGGCAGATCGAGCGGGGCTATCCCTTCACCTTCACCACCGAGGCCTCGGTGGACCTCGCCGCCGACGACGAGATGATGCGGATGATGGGCGAAGCCCGCTTTGAAGCGGTGTTCCTCGGCATCGAAACCCCCGATGAGGCCAGCCTCTCGGTGGCCGGTAAGCACCAGAACACCCGCAGTTCGCTAGAGGAATCGGTGGACCGGATCACCTCGTATGGGATCCGGGTGATGGCAGGTTTCATCATTGGCTTCGATGGGGAGAAGACCGGCGCCGGCGATCGGATCGTGCGTTTCGTGAGCCTCACCGGCATCCCCGCCGCGATGATGGGCATGTTGCAAGCTCTGCCCAACACCGGCCTGTGGCATCGGCTCGAGAAGGAGGGTCGGCTGATCCAGGAAAAGGCTGACGCCAAGGGCGTGAACCAGACCAACCTGCTCAACTTCGTACCCACCCGGCCGATCCGCGATATCGCCAACGAATACGTGGATGCCTTCTGCCGCCTCTACGAACCCAACGCCTACATCGACCGGGTGAAGCACTACTACCTCAAGATGGGCGAACCACGCTGGAAGGCCTTCTACCGCGCCGAAAACTCCGACAAACCCGCCCTGCCGCCGCTGCGCGAAATCCGCGCCCTGGCGATTGTGATCTGGCGTCAAGGAATCCTGCGCGACACCCGCTGGCGCTTCTGGAATGCGCTGTTCACGGTGGCGCGCCGCAACCCCAAAACCCTGGAGCAGTTCCTGGTGACCCTCGCCCACAACGAGCATTTCATGGAATACCGGGGCATCGTGACGCGCGAGATTCAGGAGCAGCTGGCTTCGCTGCCCCCCGATCCGCCGCCTTCAGCCGTGGAAAAAAGCCGGGAGCTACAGCCCGCCTGAGGCGGCTCAATCCTGCACGTAGGCCAAGCCAGCCAACAGGCAGGCTTCGGCCCTCTGGAGCTCCCGGCCCAGGTAAAGGGCATGGTCGAGGCGGCTAAGGGGGTGGGCTCCTTCCCCCTCGGTGAGAGCAATGCCGAGTTGCTTGGCGGTCCGACCCCGGTAGATCGCCAGGGGAGTTCGGGGGCCGGCTTGGCGGCAACTGATGACTTCGCCGGTTTCCGGATCGGTGGCGAGGCCCCGCTCATCGATGCCGTTGCCATAGTGCTCGGCCACCAATTCGCCGGCTTCAACATCCACCAGGATCAGGAAATAGCCCGCCGGATCGAGGGCAATGAAACGCTGCGAGAGGGCGGCAT
>JBAXOO010000005.1:0-17660 GCA_037133235.1 Cyanobium sp. ELA507 | reverse complement strand
CCGATCGTTCCTACGAAATCGGTGCGATCGGCGGTTGCGGCCTCTACAAAGACAGCGAAGAACATCGGGCCCTTCTGCCGGACTACCCCGACGTGGGCTTCTTCAACACCCCTGGCCAGTTGCGGGAGCATGCCCTGACGATCCTGGCCGATCCCAGCCTGCAAGCCCAACTGCGCCAGCTGGGCGCAGCGGCCCTGCGGCGACCCGAGCACACCTACGCGGCACGGCTGCGAACGATCCTGGAGTGGGAGCGGGCTTCGGGCCTCGACTTCGACGGCAGGGCAGCAACCAAGGGCAGGCCATGACCGCAGAGGCACCGATGCGGATCACGATCGTGGTGGGGGGCCGCTGGCATGCCTTCGACCTGGCCCGGGAACTCCACCACCACGGCCATCTGCACCGCTTGATCACCAACTACCCCCGCTGGTTCGTGCGGCGCTGGGGCATTCCACCCGAGCGGGTGGTGAGTCTGCCCCTCACGTTTTGGCTGGTGAAGGCGATCTATCGCCTTGGCGGAGAAGCTCTGATGATGCGCTGCCAATGGCAGGTGCACCGTTGGTTTGCGCGCCGGGCCGTGGGCCACCTCAAGGGGAGTCAGCTGATCCATGGCTGGTCGCAGTGGAGCGAACCCTCCCTGCTCTGGGCATTCGAGCGGGGGATTCCCACCGTGCTGGAGCGCTCCTCAGCCCACATCCTTGAGCAGAGCCGGCTGCTGCGGGAAGAACACCGCCGCCTCGGCCTCACCTGGACCGAAACCCATCCCCGCATCGAGGCGATGGAGTTGCGGGAATACGCGCGATGCAGTTCGGTGGCGGTGCCGAGCCTGTTTGTGGAGCGGAGTTTTCGAGAGCGGGGTTTTCCGGCCGCGCGTTTGTTCCGCAATGCTCTTGGCGTTGACCTGAACCGCTTCCGCCCCGCCGATCAGCCGCCCGAGCCCCCTGCCGCCAAAGGGCTTCGGGCCATCTATGCCGGGTCTCTTTCGGTGCGCAAAGGTCTGCCCGATCTGCTGGCCGGGTTTGCCGCGGCCGATCTGCCGGGGTCTGAACTCCTGCTCTTAGGAGGAGGTGGTGAGGGTCTCGATGGGCTGCTGGCCCAGCAGCCCGCCTCGGTGCGACGCCTCGGCCACCGGCCCCAGGATGAATTGGTGCAGCATTACGGCCAGGCCCATTGCTTCGTCATGGCCTCGATCGAGGAAGGCATGGCCATGGTCCAGATGCAGGCTCTGGCCTGTGGCCTCCCCCTGATCTGTAGCCCCAACACCGGTGGGGAGGATTTGCTGCGGCTGAGCGGAGACGAGGGGATCCCCCTTGACCACTGGATCAACGGCGAGGGCCTTGATCGAGACCAAGCCACAATCCTGGAGTTTCCTGCGGGTTGGCTGGTGCCCATCCATGCCCCGCAGGCCATCGCCACCTGCCTGCGACGCCTGGCCCATCAGAGCGGGCTTTGGCAGGAGAAGCGGCGGGCAGCCCTGGCCCTGGCGGGAAGCTCCTTGAGCTGGTCGGCCTACGGCCAGCGGGCGATCAGCCACTACCGCCAGCTCTTAGCACCCGGGCAAAACGCAGGCCAGGAGCTTGATCCCAGCTGAATTCAACCCCATAGCTTTCAGGCATACTGGCCTCCAACTCTCAGCGGTTATTCGCTGAGCCAAGACATCCAGAGCCCGATCGCGATGCACCCTGCCAAGACCAGCGAACGGCAGGACAAGCTGGATCAGGTGCTTGGCAAGACCTCCTTCCTCATCCACCCTGCCAAGGCACTGGTGGCTGGGATTCTTCTATGGCTACCCCTCGGCTTGCTCAGCGGCCGCTGGCTGGCGATGGCCTGGTGCTGCTGGTCCCTCGTGCTGCTGGCCACGGCGCTCTGGCTGGAACGCCCCTGGTTGAACCGCCTGCCCCTGCCGCCGATCACCGTGATTACCCTGGCTGGCGCGATCCGCTGGGGGCTGGGGGCTGGCCTGCTGGTGGCGGCCGGTGACCGAGTGGCGCCAGGCCTCAAGGGCTGGGCCCAGGCCGTGGAGCCAGCCCAGGCCCTTTGGGGCATCGTCTCGACCGCGATCGTGCTGGCCGGGATGCTGAACAGACCGCTGTTGCGACGCCTTGATCCCGCCCCGCTGAGCCAGGGGATGGCCCGGCGTCTCCCGCTGCTGGTGCTGGTGGTGGGATGCTTCACCTGCTCCTACCTGCTGGTTGGCATGGTCAGTGGCACCCTGGATCGAAGCAATGCTAATTATATTTTCTGGACCACAAAACTCTGGAGAGCCGACACGCTCTTCGCCCCCTTCATGCGCTTGCGGGACTTCTTCCCCCTGCTGCTACCGCTGGCGGTGCAAACCTGTTTGAGCCCAAGTGAAGGGCGCCCCAACCGGTCCCAGGTCTCCCTGGCCGCACTACTGATTGCGATGGGCCTGCTCTCCCTGGTGCTGGGGGGCATGTCCGGTGGCAGGGCTCTGCTGATCTTTCCGCTGTTGCTGATGCTTTGCGGACTGTGGATGACCAAGCTTTCACCCCTGCTGATCCGGGGCCTTGCCATAGCGCTGTTGATCTTCAGCTTGGTCTTCATCCCCCTGATGGCCACCCTGCGAGAGAGCCCGGCCTTCCAGGCCACCTCCTCCCAGAACCTGGTCGGACGCGGAGCTGTGGTTGGCGAGGCCTTCATCGAAGCGAAAGCCAAACCAAGCTCGCTCGGACTGCTGGGCCGCGAACTCTTCCCCTCGAGTGATCCCTTTCTCTTCCATCCCCCCGGATCAAAGCTACCTGCGGCAGGCAACCAAGGACTGGGGGGACTTCTTTATCTTTGGATTCCCAAGCACCTCTACCCCAATCGTCCCGAAATCAATGACGGCCACCTGATCGCCAAACAGATCATGGGGCAGATGGATGCTGGCGTGGTCGACGGACAACACGTGTGGTTTCCCAACGTGACCCTTGGCGGCGACCTCTACCGAAGGTATCGCTGGCCAGGTGTTGTCTTAGGCGCCGCAGGATTCGGCCTTTTCTATGCACTGATGGCACGAATCTGGTATCAACGTGCTTCCTTATCCCAATCATTATTCGCCTTGCTTCTGGCCATCTATCCAGCCAGCTTCATCGATGGAGTGCCACTGCGCTCACTTTCAGAAACCATCTGGAACTGGTTTTGGGAGTTTCCCAAATATCTGCTGGTCTTGCTTGTCTTGAGCTGGGCTGTCGAAGGCCTGCACCGCCTTATGAGCCGCCGATCCGTCAGCGGTGCCGATGCCTGAAGCCACCGGGCAAACACCCGCCACGCCCCCCCGATTGCGGACTGGTTTCCTGCACCTGCTGGGGGGATCGGTGGTGGGTCGGGGCCTCAGTTTCTTCGCCAACCTGCTGCTCAGCCGTGCCCTGGGCCCCGACAACCTCGGAATCGTGAACCTCATCCTCAGCACCACCCAAACGGTGGAGATGACGGTGCGCAGCGGCGTGGACTTCGGCCTCAGCTATGCCCTCACCGGCGAAGGAGCCTCCCTGCCGGAACGGCGCCAGGGGGAAATCGCCCATTCAGCGCTGCGGGTGGTGCAGTTCAGCACCTTGATGGCGGGCCTGGCCGTGTGGCTTTGGGTGATGCCGGGCCATGGCCTCCTGCCCACCCACCTTCCCCTACCAAGGGGCTGGCTGATCACCCTGTTGCTGGTGATCTGCAGCCTGGAAAGTCTCGGAACCGTGCAGTGGGATCTACTGCTCATCCGTGGGCAAACTGGTGCCCTCGCCCTGCGCCAGGGCCTCTTCGCCCCCCTGAAGATCGTGGCGGCTTGGCTGGGGGCCGGGATCGCAGGCCTGGCCGGTGCCCTTGGGGGCTATGCCCTCGCCGTGACGGCCCAGGCACTCTGGCTCTGGCGGATCGGCCGCGGCCTGCTGCCCTGGCCGCCGCAGCGTCACTTCGAGGCAGCCACCGCCCTTGACCTGGTGCGGGTGGGCACGCCCCAATACCTCACCAACGTGCTCGCCACCTTGGTTTTTCTGCCGCTGCTCGCTGGCGTGGCCAAGGGCGCGGGCCTCGCCGACGTGGGTTATCTGCGGGTGGGCCAGATTCTGGTGCAGCTGTTCACCCTGCTGCCGGGCGCCCTGGTTCCGGTGTTGTTTGTGCAGCTGCGGGCCGGAAATGGCTTCCAGGAAAGGATGAGGGGCACGGAACGATCCCTGCGGGCCCTCTGGTGGACAGCCCTAGTGTGCTTGGTGGTCTTCCTGCTGGTCGACCGCTGGCTGCTGACCCTGTTCTTCGGTCCTGCCTTCCTGCCCGCTCTGCAGGCCACCCGGGTGCTGGTGCTGGGGGCGATCGGGGAATCGATCGGCCAATTGCTGCACCAACCGCTGCTGGCCTCCCGGCGGATGCGGCTGTTTTTGGTGGCCCAGAACGGCGGAGCCCTGCTAGCCGCCTTGGCCGGTGCCCTGCTGATCCCCCGGATCGGCGCCGCCGGCTTCCTGGCCTCAAAACTGATCTACGGCCTGGTTCCGATGCTGATGTATTTCGCTGCGGCCCGGCCGGAATTCGTGAACCCTGCTCCCCTCATGCGCCTCATGCTGCTGAGCCTGGCGCTGATTCCAATCTGCTGGCTGCCATCGAGCGGAAGCCAGCCGAGCCCCACGGAAGTGGGGGTGGTGGTGGTGGCTCTGGCGGTGCTGGCCTTCGACGGCGGTTCGCTGCTGCGCGGACTGCGGAGCCGCTGATGCGCATCCTTCACTTCATGCCGGTCTATGCCCCCGCCTGGCAGTTCGGCGGCCCGGTGCTGAGCGTGAGTCGCCTGGCCGAAGGATTGGTCCAGCAAGGAATCGACACCCGGGTCGTCACCACCAACGCCGGCCTGCCCCAGCTGCCGCCGGAGCAACTCGGCCAGCCCCAACTCCGCCATGGGGTGATGGTGACCTACTTCCCTGTGAACCAACCCAATGGCCCCATCCAGTCCAAGGCCTTACTGGCGGCGCTACCGGCAGCCCTGGAGGGGGTGGATCTCCTGCACATCAGCGCCATCTGGCAGCCCTTGGGCATTCCGGTGCAACGGGCAGCCCTGGCCCGCGGCATCCCGGTGCTCGCCAGCCTGCGGGGAGCCCTCGGCCCCTATTCCCTCCGGCAGGGCTGGTGGAAAAAACTCCCTTGGTACCTCTGGCGAGAGCGCCCCTTGCTGCAACGGGCGGCCGGACTGCACGTGACCACGAGGCAGGAAGAACGGGAACTGGCTGGCCTAGGCCTGCACGCGCCGCGCTTTCTGTTGCCCAATCCCCTCGACCTGCAGACGCTGCGGCCCGATCCCAGGCTGGGACTGCGCTGGCGGGAGCAACGGGGCCTCGACGCCACTACACCCCTGCTGCTGGTCTGCGGCCGCCAACACCACAAGAAGGGGCTCGACCTGCTGCCCGCCGCGCTGGTGCCCCTCGCCAACAGGCCCTGGACATTGCTGCTGGTGGGAGGTGATGACGACGGCAGCGGCGCCCGCCTGCGGGCCCACTTCCAACGGGCCGGCCTGGGTGAGCGGCTGCACTGGATCGACACCCTCCCGGCCGGGGAACTGGCGGGGGTCTACAACGCCGCCGATCTGTTGCTGCTGCCCAGCCGCCATGAAAACTTCGGCAATGTGGTGGTCGAGGCCTTGGCCTGTGGCACGGCGGTCCTGATCAGCGACCGCACCGGCCTGGCCGCAGATCTGGTCGAAGCGGGCTTCGGCACCGTGCTGCCGCGGCAGAGCGAACGCTGGCGCAGCTGGTTGGAGCAATGGCTCCGCCAACCCCGGCGGGCTGAACCCGGGGCCGCAGCATGGGCAGCCAAGCGTTACGACCAAGCTGCGGTGGCCGCGATGGCCGTGGAGATCTACACGCGGATCCTGCAGACTCATGGCCAGCGGCACTGCCGCCCCTGAACGCCTCCGACCCCGACCCTGAAACCCGATACCCCCAGCCTTGCCGCCGTTGTGCTTTGCCTCAACGAGGCCCCGAATCTGCCCCGCTGTCTCCAGTCCCTGGCCTGGTGTGACGAAGGCCTAGTGGTCGATTCAGGCAGTGAGGATGGCAGCAGGGAGGTTGCCCGCCGCCATGGGTTCAGGGTGCTGGAGCATCGCCAACCGGGCCGCTTCCTGATCACCGAGCAACGCAACTGGGCCCTGACCCAGGCTGGACTGCGCAGCGATTGGGTGCTGTTCCTGGACGCCGATGAAACGGTGGGCCCTGCGTGTGTTCTGGCCATCCAGGAGGCCCTGCGAGAGGCCGCAGCCGCCGAGGCCACGGACCAGCCAAGTCCTGAAGGATTCGAATTGACCCCCCGTTACTGGTTCCTGGGGCGCTGGCTGCGCCGCACCCAGGGCTACCCCAACTGGCACCCTCGGCTGGTGCGACGGGGCCGGATGGGTTTTGAAGGGGGCCTGTGGGAAAGCTTTGCAGACGGCCACCGGGTCGATCGCATCGCTGAGCCCTACGAGCACTACGCCTTCAGCAAAGGCATCGACGACTGGCTGGAGCGTCACCGTCGCTATGCCGACTGGGAAGCCGAACGGATCGTGGCCTACTTGGATGGCGCCGGCGACGGGGCCCTGGGCACCCGGCGCTGGCTGAGGTTGCGCCGGTTAGCCGCCCAACTGTGGCCGCTGCGCCCCCTGCTCCGGTTCTGCCAGAAATATGTGCTCCAGGGTGGCTTTCTGGAGGGCTGGCAGGGTCTGCTGTTCAGCCTGCTGATGGCTGGGTACGACCTGATCACGGTGGTGAAGGTGATTGAGTGGCGACGGCGTGAGCGGGGGCTCCCCCTTTGAAATCCATGCGGTTTCGAAGCATGCACCCGACAGCGGTTCGTGCTGCAGAAACAGATCCAACGGCAAGGGGTCAGGTTGGTCGAATGCTGCTGATCAGCGAACACTTCGCACCCAGCACCGGCGCCACCGCCCAACTGATGACCGACCTGGCCCGGGGCCTGGCAGGGCGCGGCTGGGCGATCACGGTGCTCACCGCCACACCGGGCTCGCCCATGCCCTTTCCGGTGGTTCGCCTGGGTGGTGCCATCGAAGGGAGTAGCACCAGGAGCGTGGTCCAGAAAGCCCTGCGCGGTTTGCGTTTCCTCGTGGGTTCGCTGGTCTGGAGCCTGCAGCATGGACGCCAAGGCGATGTGGTTCTGATCGTTTCGAACCCACCCTTCATCGGGCTGCTGGGGCCATGGATCCGGTTGCTGCGGGGCCTGCCCTATGTCTTCGTCTTCCAGGACCTTTTCCCCCGCTCCGCCGTACTCAGCGGAGTGCTTCCAGCCGCCGGGCCGATCACCGTGCTGTGGCGCGGCCTGATGGCCGAGGTGTGCCGCCGCAGCAGCCGCACGGTCGTGCTTAGCCAGGCCATGGAGGATCGGCTGCGGCGAGACCTCGGCAACGACCTGCCGCTCAGCGTGATCCACAACTGGGCCGTGGAACAGGGTCTCGATATCCCCCGGGCCGTCAATCCCTTCGCCATCGAACACGGCTTTGCCCACCGTTTCACCTTGCAATATTCCGGCAATTTCGGCCGCCTCCACGACCTGCTCACCCTGCTGGAGGCAGCCCGGGTGCTGGAGCACGACCCGGTGCAGTTCGTGTTCATCGGCGGCGGCGCCAAACAGTGCCAGATCGACGCCTATGCCAGCAGCTTTGCCATGCCCCATGTCTTGCGGCTGCCCTATCAACCCCGGGAGCGGCTACCCCTCAGCCTCGCCGCCTGCGACATGGCCGCCATCGGCCTGATGGTGGGCGCCGAGGACACCGTGGCCCCCTGCAAGTTCTACGGAATCCTGGCCAGCGGCCGGGGGGTCGTGCTGATCGCCAGGCGGACCTGTGATCTGGCCCAACTGGTGCTGGCCGAAGGTTGCGGCATCGTGGTGGAACCCGGAGAGGCCACCGAACTGGCAGATCGGCTGCTCGCCCTCGCGGGCGATCCAGCCAGCGTGATGGCGATGGGACGCAACAGCCGGCGGCTTTACGACCGCCAGTTCGGCTTGGAGCGTTCGTTGGAGCATTACGACCACCTGCTGCAGGGGGTGGGATCAGCCGCCCCGCCAGGCCCGAACCGCCGACCATGATCCTGCTGATCGGCTACGACGTCAGCCGGCGGGGAGGCATTGAGCGCCTCACCCTCCAGGTGAAAACAGCCCTGGAGCAGCATGGCCAGACTGTGCTGCTGCTCTGCCCTCGCAGGCTGGGACCGGGGCCGTTGGGGCGTTGGCTGGGCCGGGGGCTTTTCCTGGTGGCCCTTTGCCTCTCGCTGCCTAGGGCCAACACGGTGCTGAGCATGCACGCCCTACTGCTGGCGCCGCTGCGGTGGCTCGCGCCGCTGATGGCGGTAGCGGGCCTGGTTGGCGGTAAGGTCCGCCACCAACAACGCTTCTGCTGGCTGCACGGCATTGAGGTCTGGGGCGATGCGCTGGCTCCGGTAGGCCCCGACCTGAAGCGATGCGACGGCCTGATTGCCAGCAGCCGGTTCAGCCGGGACCGGGTGTGCGAACAACCCGGCCCCTGGCCAGCGGTGGCCGTGGTCCACCCGATGGCCGACCTGATCGATGCCCACCGACCGCCCCTGCCCTTAGCTGTGGCGCCGATCCTGCTGACGGTGGCCCGGATGGTGCGGGAGGAGCGCTACAAGGGTCATCGCATCGTGCTGGCCGCCCTCGAGATCCTGCGCCAACGGCAGCACCTCCCCGCCAATCTGCGCTGGCAGGTGATCGGCGATGGGGACGACCGGGCCGCCCTGGAGCAGGAGACCCACGCCAGGGGCCTGGCCCCCTGGGTGCACTTCCTGGGAGGGGTTGATGATCAAGAGCTGGAGCACCAACTCCGCCATTGCAGCCTGCTGGTACTGCCCAGTGCCTATGCGGCCCGTCCTGGAAGCCGCGCCGAAGGGGAGGGCTTCGGCATTGTCTATCTGGAGGCTGCCCAGGCGGGTCGGGCTTCGATCGGCTGCCGCCAAGGTGGGCAGAGCGATTTGATTGTGGATGGCACGACGGGCTGGCTGATCGACCCCGATCCCGAAGCCTTGGCCAACGGCCTGGAAGTCGCCCTTGCCGATCCCGCCACCCTCAGCCGCTGCGGCGAGCGGGCGCGGCAACGGGCTTTGGCCTGCTTCGGCAAGGACCGTTTCACGGAGAGCTTGGTGGCCGCCCTCCAGCTCCAAGCACCCGGGGAGGGCTGAACCATGTGCGGTCTGTTCGGCAGCGTGGGGCTGGGGGATCTGCCCGAGGCGGCCATCCTGGAGGCCCTGCGGGGCCGGGGCCCCGATGACCGGGGCCGCTGGCAAGGCGGGCCGACGCTGCTCCTCCATACCCGACTGGCAATCCAGGATCTCTCCCCCCTAGGCCACCAACCGATGCTGAGCGACAACGGCGCCTTGGCGCTGGTGTTCAACGGCGAGATCTACAACCAGCACGAGCTGCGGCTGGCTCTGGAGGCCGAAGGCGAACACTTCCGCTCCCGCAGCGACACCGAAGTGCTGCTGCGGGGTTTCCAGCGGTGGAGCCACGATCTTTGGGGCCGCTTGAACGGCATTTTTGCGGTGGCCTGCTGGGAGGTGGAGGCCCAGCGCCTCACCCTGGCCCGCGACGGCTTCGGGGTGAAACCGCTGCTGTGGAAACGGGAGATCCGGGGCTGCGCCTTCGGTTCCGAGCTGAGCGCCTTTGAAGCTGCCGGGTTAGCGAGCCGCCGCCAGCTATCGGCTGATGCGCTGGAGAGCTATGCCCTGTGGGGCTCCGTGGCCGCGCCCCTCACCCTGCTCTCGGGAGTGGAGGTGTTTCCGGCCGGCCATTGGGGCCAGTGGAGCCCGGGGGGCACCTGGACCCTGAACACTTTTGCCGATCCGCTCCCCCCCCTGGCGGCAGCACCTCCTCCTGGTGACCTCCCTGCATGGAACGACCCGGCGACCCAGGTGGGCATCACCCTGCAGCGGGCCGTGGAACGCCAGGCCATCGGTGATGTTCCGGTGGGTCTGTTCCTCAGCGGCGGTCTCGATTCCGGCCTGCTGGCCGCCTGTCTGCGCCGCAGCCAGAGCGGCCCGATCCGCAGCGTGTCCGTGGGCTTCGATGGCTTGCCGGGGGCGGTCGATGAAACCGATCTGGCCTCACTCACCGCCCAGCAGTTAGGCCTCGAGCACCAGACCCTTCGCATCGGCAGACCCCAACTCGACGCGGCCTTCGATGGCTTTCTTGAGGCGATCGACCAGCCCAGCATCGATGGCTTCAACAGCTACCTAGTCGCCGCTGCCGCCAGCGCAGGCGGGATGCGGGTGGCCTTCTCCGGCCTGGGGGCCGATGAACTGTTCGGCGGATACGGCCACATGGTGGGGCTGGATCGGAATCGGTTGCTGCGGGTGCGGCAGATCCGCGCGGCAGGTCTGAGCCCCTGGCGGCGACGCCAACTGCGGGAGCTGCGAGGTCGATTGCTGCCGACAGATCTCGGCACGATGGCCGCCGGTCCGCCTGGTGAGGCCGATCCATCTGGGGGGAAAGTGTCCCTGCGGGCCGCCAGCCTGCTGGAGTTGCGCGGCTACCTGCACGACACCCTGCTGCGGGACGGCGACGCCGTCACGATGCACCATGGCCTCGAATTGCGGGTGCCCTTCCTGGATCCAGAACTGGCAGCCCTCGCTTTCAGCCTGGATGAGACGCAACACCAGCAAGGGGGCTCCAAAGGATTGCTGAGGCAGGTCGCCGCATCCCTGCTACCAGCCGCTGTGCTGGCCAGCCCGAAACGCGGCTTCAATCTGGCCCTGGCGCCCTGGCTGCTGAACCATCCGCGCTTCGCCCCAGGGCGGATTCGTCGGTTGCTCAGCTCGGAACTGAAACGACGCGACCAGCGGGATCCCCAAGCGGCAGTAGCCGCAAGCTGGTTGCTGTTGCGGGCCACGAACCGCTGGGGTGCTTACTGGCGCTGGGTGGTTCTGGCCGAATGGCTCCAACGGGAGTAGGCAGCCACGAAGGCGCAGAGCAGCAGCCAGGGCAAGCTCACCTTCATCATCACCAGCAGGTCGCCGAACCAGGAAGGCCCCTGACCCACCACAAAAAGGGCCCCGAAAGGGAGAGCCCAAGTCCAGCGACGCCACAGGACGAGATGGCAGAGGCCCCACCAGAGAGCCGCCATCGCCAATCCGGTGATCAGGGCGAAGCAAACAACACCCAGGAAACCTCCATTCGCCACGGCATTCAGCCATGGGGTTTCCATCATGTCGATCACAAAACCCTTGGGGATCACCTCCGGCAGACCCCAATTGGTCCAACCAGGACCGCCGACCCCAAGGGCCCTGCTGACCAGATCTTCAGCACCATGGCTGCCCCATTCAGGCAGCCGAGCCTTAAGGCTGGCCGGAAAAACGCGGAAGATCTCAGGGGGCAGCCAGGCAAAGGGTTCGTTGATCCGCAGCAAATCGGCCTGGCGCAGATCAAGCAGCACGGAAATCGAAGCCATGCCGGCCTTGTTGTAGGAAAAGTCGTTGAGGGCCGAATGGATCATCTGGCCCGGCAAAAGACCACCAATGAAGTTGCGAGTCGAAATGGCGAGGTATTCCGCTAGGGGCTGACCAGGTCGAGGCGGATAACGGCCAAAGCGGAGGGCCGTGGGAATGGCATAGGCCAAAAGCAGTCCGATCGGCACACCAACCACCAGCTGACGCCGCCTCAGCCAGCGGGACAGGACAAGACCCGCTAAAACCACGGCGAGGAGAGTGAGGAAGCGTTGGCGCAACAAAATAAAGGTGAGAATTTGCAGGCTTGCTACGGCGATGTAGCGGGGAGCTTCACCATGGGCTGCCGCAGGCCGGGGCAGAGAGAAGACCCGCAAAGACGCAGCCAGCAGCGGAATCGCCTCCAAGGGGAACAAGCCCTTCACAAAGGGACTGAAGAGCAGGGGTACTTTCTCGTAGAAGGCACCGGCATCAGCTGACCGGGTGGCGATATAGGGCGCAATCAAAACAGCCATGACCGCCATCAGGGTCGCCACCACAACCAATTGGTTGGCCGGCACCACCGGCAGCCCCTGCCAGCGACGGGCCAAGGGAGCATCCCGCAGCCACCGAGCCAGGCCAGCCAACACCAGTAGCAGCAGCGGATAGGCGATCAGACTGGCCAAGGAGGCCTGCGCCATCAGCGGCTTACGCACAATCCAAGCATAATTATTCTGGACTTCCGAATTAAGCAGTATTGCGCCCAAGTTAATCGGCCCAAAATAGAAAAACCAATGCAAACCAAGGGCCACCGCCAAGGGCTGGAAGGGGCTTTGCTTCAACCCCGACAAAATCGGCACTGCGAGTCGGCCCAACAAGGCCAACAGCACGACCACGGCCAGCAAGCTGTTGGCCAAGATACCGAAAAAAGCCAGTGGATCAAACACAGAAGACTATTTTTGGGCACTGGGCCGGACCATTATGCAGGGGCGGATCAGACCGATCGGCGGGCTGGGCTGGTGCGCCTGAACGCCATGGGCACCCCCGCCATGGTCACCGCCGCCACGGCATCGGCCAGTTCGAGTGGATGGGGCAGGGCCGCAGCCGGATCGGCCCCAGCAAAAGGCGTTGGGGAAAGCCCACCGGCCAGCAAAGCCTGCAGCGCTCTGCCAAGGGCGCTGGCATCGCCGGAGGGGAAAACCCGCGAACCTGGCGGGGGCGCCACCGGGCCGGCCACCAGATCACGGGCACTGCCGGCGTGGTCACTCACCAGAAGCGCCAGACCGAATTGAAGGGCTTCGTTGACCACCAGCCCCCAGGTCTCCCCCTGGCGTGAAGGAAACACCAGCGCATCGGCCATCGCATACCAACGCCCCAACTCGCTCTGATTCACGAAACCGGCAAAGTGGCAGTGGCCTGGCAGCAGGTGCTCGGCCGCTGAGTGGAACGAGTCCCGCAGGGCACCGTCCCCAACCACCAGGAGCCAGATCCGCTGCCGCTGCTCCGCGCTCAGCAGATCCAGGGCTTCCACCAGCAGGCCTGGGTGCTTCACGGCCGTGATCTTGCCACTCCAAAGCAGAACCACCGCGTCGGCCGGAATGGCGGCGGATTGGCGTAGCTGGGCCCGTTGGGGCAGCCACTGCTCCACCTGTCCGCGGAAAAACTCCACATCCACGGCATAGCGAACCGGTGTCCGGCGCTGGGGGGGGACCCCCAGGCGAGCGAAGTGGTCGCTGGAGTCGGAGCCAATGGGGAAAACATGGTGAAACATCCGGTACCAGAGCCTCAGCACCAGATCCTTGGACCACTGCCGAGACCGGGAATGGTCCAGCGCCCGGTCGGTCGCTTCGGCCCGCAGCAACAGCCGCTTGCCACTGGCCCGCAACAGCACGGTGGCCAAGCTGATGAATGCGGGGCTGTAGGCAAACACGAGCACCGCATCGGGGCGGAAGGCCCGAATCATGGCCACCGCCCGCAGGGCGATCGGCAGGGCCGAGGGCCAACTGGAGAGGGCCGCTAGGGGAGCATGGCTCGCGAACCGGTGCGGGAATCCATCGGAAGGGGCGCTGTCCCAGGCGAAGGGAACACCGAAATCGGGATCCAGGCTGGCGCGCAGCCCATGGTCACAACCAAAGACCACCAGAAGTTCAAGATCGGCGCGGGCGTGGAGGGCCTGAAACACCGGCTTGGTGTATTGCACCGGATGGGTAATCAGGACGGCAAGCCGGGCCACCGGCATGCTCACGGAGCCCCCCCCCACGGCTCGGAATCGCCTCACGGCATTGACCAGATCCTGGGGATCGGGCACCGGGCGGGCGCGGCGGGGCCAGGGCCAGGCCGCTACCGCCTGCTCAAGGGCAGCGGCGAGGGAAGCCGGATCAGCGGCATGGAACACCCAACCGGCGGAAGCATCGCTCACCAGATCATGCCGGCAGCTCACCCGGTCGCTCACCAGCACCCTGGCCCCCAGACCCAGGGCCTCGTTGACCACCAATCCCCACACTTCGCCCTGGACCGAGGGGAGGATCAGCAGATCGATCGAACGGTAAAACTCCGGCAACTGGCTCTGGTTGAGGAAGCCATGGAAGTGACAACGCCCGGGAAGCACGGCCTCCATCGCCCCACGGCACGACTCCAGGAGGGGACCATCACCAGCCGCTTCGAACCGCAAGCGATCCCGACTGGCCGGAGCCAGCAGTGCCAGTGCCCTTGGGATGGCAAGGGGATCCTTCACATCCGTGAACTTGCCCACAAACCCAAGCATCAACGGTGTTGCCCTTGGTGGTGAAGCCGTCACGGCCGGCGGATCCTGGGGGATCACCGAGGTGTCAACGGCGTAAAGCACGGTCTCGAGCCGCCCGGGGGAAACACCGAGGCGGCGGTAATGGCGATACGACTCGCTGCCGATAGGATAAAAACGAGTGCAGCGGTCGTAGTAGAGCCGAAGCAAGCGATCCCGTAGCCAAGCTTTCCAACGGTTCCGGGTGTAGGCCTCATCACTGGTGTCAGCCCGCAACAGGATTGGCAGGCCCCTCAAGGCCAGCAGGGCCGACAGCGCTGAGATGAACGCTGGGCTATAGGCAAAAATCAACACGGCATCGGGCTGCCAGGCCAGGATGGTTTGCAGGGCCTTCGGCGCAGCTCTCACCCCGCGCCATCCCGAAAGATCGGCTAGGGGGCCTTCACTCAATACCGCATGGGAGTAGCCGCCCAGTAGGTCACAGTCCCAAGCGAAACTCAAGCCGAAATCGGGGTCGAAGCTCGCCCCATCCACACCGTGCAGACAACCGAGGAAGACTTTCGTCTGCCATTCTTCGCAGGTTGCTAGACCTCGGAACACCGGCACGAAGTACTGCACCGGATGGGTGGCGACAATCGCCAACCGGGGCCTCATGGTGTCGGCCATGCCGCCCGATCAGCGGAGGGCATGGCCGATGGCTTTCCACACAGCCGCCGAGCCAAAACCTCAGCGGCAAGTCGATGGCCAGCCTGGTTCCAATGTCCGTAGCGAGGCTGCTGACCGCTAAAGCCGTGGAGGGTGATCCCCTGGCGGTCAGCGCGCTGCTGGAGCTCCTCAGCCAGCGGCATGTAAGGCACGCCCAGTGGTGCCAGAACACTGCTGAGACGCTCCTCCCGAGCAAAAGGCCGAAGACCCGCCCGCTCGAAGGCCGTCTGTCGTGCGGCACGATCCGGCCAGGTCTGTTCCGGTGTGGAGAGGGACGTGACGATCAGCTCGCCGCCACCAGCCTTGACCTCCTCGCGCAAGGTACGCAGCAGGGCCTCGGTCATGGCCCAGCCCTTCGGATCATCCTGTTCAGGCAGCGGGGTGGCAGCCAAGGCCTTGGGAACGGGACCGCGGCGGGAGGCCCAGCGGTTTTTGGCCTCATTGGCCAGCTGGAGGATGGCAGACCGGTCGACAACGGCATCGAGGAACCGGCCCAGGGGAGAGAAGCGGAAGCGGGATCCTGGCGAGCTCCGAAAGCCGTTATCGATCACCGGGGTGCCCGCCGGGCCGAACCGGAAGACCGGCAGATCCGGGCGAGGCTGGGGGGTGTTGTCCTGGATGTCGTTGCCGAGGAACATGGCCAGGAGCACCTTGCGCGGAGCGTAGGCATGGGCCTGCTGCCGCCAGGTGAGCAGCTCAAGACCGGTGCCATAACCTCCAACCCCGAAATTCACCATCTCCACCCCACCGGGGTAGCCCCTTCGCAAGGCGCAATCCGGTGTGGCATTGAGGAGACCCTCGAGCTGCTTCCACCAGGTGGCCTCCAGGTTCACCTGCAGAGCCTCACTGAAGGAATCACCCAGCACCGCCACCCGTAAAACCCCTGGCGCCGGCTGCAGGTTGTGGTCCACATCCCGCAGGCCATCGCGGTTGATGGTCACCTTTCCCTTGCCTTCCCGGGTCCACCAACCCGCGGCTCCGGGCCTCAGCGTGTAACCCCTGACCCGATCCGGGCGGTAGAAAGCCGGATAGCGCACGCCTGCCAGCCGCAGGCCCAGCTCGATCAACACCAGCAGCCCCAGCAGCATCGCCAGGTTGAAGGCCAAAACGCGAACCACCTGGGCAGGTCGCGAGGCGGGGGATGGCACGGGGCGAAGGGACGACCAGCGAAACCGCAGTTTCGCATCAACGGGTCTTAGGCCCTGACGATCTGGAACAGCAACTGGCCAAAGGAAACCAACAGCAAGCGCAGGTCGAGGGGGAGGGAGTGATTGCGGAGGTAATAGAGATCGCGAGCGAGCTCCCAGGCGATGGCGTCCGGCTCCTGGGGCGGGGCGCCAGCGATCCGGCCCCACCCCGTCATGCCGGGACGCATCCACTGGCGCAGTTCGGCGCCAGGGAAGCGCTGCTCCAGCTGCTCCATCACCGCAAGGCTGAGGGGGCGGGGCCCCACCAGGCTCATCTCCCCCCGCCACACATTGACCAGCTGAGGCAAGGCCGCGAAGGGTCCGTCTCCAGCGAACCTGACCCTCTGAAAGGGCCGGCCATTGCGGCCGCTGCAACGATCACGGGTGAGCCTCAAGCCGACGAAGGCACAGGCCAGGGCACCGCAGGGCAGCAGCAGCACCAGCAACAGCCCGCTCACCAGCAGATCGGCGAGCCGCTTCAGCCTTTCGGTGGGGCCGCTGCGGGAATGGCTAAACACCTGCACGCGCTCGGCCCAGCCCTCCGGCACCAGATCGGGCGGAAGCCGCTGCAGAAAGGTTTCGGCCCAGCCCCGCAGGGAGAGGAGGCGCACACCGCTCTGCTGCCACTCCAACATCACCTGGCGGTCTTCTGGGGAAGGGTCCAATTCGGAACCGATGGCAACCCCGTCGAGATCGAGGAGAGAGGCCAGGGCGGGGGGCAGGGGCAGCATCCTGCGCTCAGCGGAGCGCCACTCCACGCCGCAGGGGATCACACAACCGCCCAAATCGATGGCCCTGGAGAGCACGGAGCGTTCCGTGGGGGTGGCGATCAGTAGCCAATGCTCTTGGGGCTGCCAGAGATGGGAGGTGATCTGGCTGAGGCGGAGTAACAGGCTGGAGAGGAAGCCGAGGGTTAGAAAGGGCACCAAAAAGCGGCGGCCCATGGTCGAGCTGAACAGCTCACCCCGCAAAGCCGTGGCAGCAGTGGCGAGCACAAACACACCCAGGGCCGCCGCAACACAGTTGCGGAACTGGCGTCCGGCTGTGAGCTGTCGCCTGGAAAGAGCGGTGTAGGTGCCCAGGAGAAAGTGGATCAGCAGCCAAGCCAGGGTGAGAACGAAGGGTC
This sequence comes from Cyanobium sp. ELA507, assembly GCA_037133235.1. GTDB lineage: Bacteria > Cyanobacteriota > Cyanobacteriia > PCC-6307 > Cyanobiaceae > Cyanobium. Next base: position 518 of record JBAXOO010000005.1, on the reverse strand, counting down.
CAGCACTAAGGCTGGGCCACTCGCCATAGCGCCAGATGTAGACCCCCACCCAGCTGATCGACAGCAAAAGCGCATCGAATAACGCGTACACCAAGGGGGCGGGGCCCCTGCGGCCCGCATGACCAAAGCCATGCCCTTGCCAACGCCCTGGGTCGCTCGAAGACGGCGGTGGCGAGGGGGTTGGAGACACACCCATAGAGTCGCAGATCGGTAGCTTCCTTGGCATGTGGTGGCGCAACCCCTGGCTGCAGCAACGCAGGAAGCTGCTTGGCCTAGCCATCTTCGACAGCCTGCTGGTCTTCGCGGCCTACAACGGCCTCTTCCTACGGCTATTCCACCAATGGGCTGGCCTCACCACCACGGTTGGTGTGCTGATCACCCTTTGGGTGGGGGCCTCCTACCTGCTGGGCCGCTACTCCCACCAAGAGCTTCGAGAACGGGACTCCCGCCGCCGTCTTTTCTCGACGCTAGCGGTGGCGCTGCTGGTGCTGGCGACCGTGGTGGTGGTTGTGAATTGG
>JBAXOO010000004.1:0-18691 GCA_037133235.1 Cyanobium sp. ELA507 | reverse complement strand
GCCCTACCCGCCAGAGGGGGCCGGCCAGAATCGGTGCCACCAGGAAGGCCACGGTCCAGGCCAGCTTGAGCCGCGGATCGATCCGCTTCAGCCAGCTGCCGCGGTCCGGGCCGCCGTCATCGACATACTGGCCGATCGGAAGCTGCCGCAGCCAGTCCATTCAGCGACCGCGGCTGGTGGAACGGGCTAGCTCCTTTTCAGCATCGCGCTGTTGCTTGCCGCGCCAGAAGAGGCGGATGGGCGACCCCTCGAAACCGAGGCCCTCGCGGATCTGCCGTTCCACGTAGCGCCGGTAGGTTTCGCCGAAGAGCTTGGGATCGTTCACAAAGAGAGTGAAGCTGGGCGGCCGTGTGGCCACCTGGGTGCCGTAATAGATCCGCCCCTGGCGCCCCCCCCGGGTGGTGGGCGGCGAACGCCAACGCAGGGCCTCCTCCAGCACCTCATTCACCACCGAGGTGGTGACGCGGCGGCGGTGCTGCTCCACGGCCATCTTGGCCAGAGGGAAAATCGCCGTGACCCGCTGGCCGGAGAGAGCCGAGGTGAACAGCATCGGCGCCCAGTCGAGGAAATAGAGCTTGGCGCGCAGCTCCTTCTCCATCGCCGGCAGGGTGTGGCTGTCCTTCTCAATCGCATCCCATTTGTTGACCACCACCACGCAGGCGCGGCCGTCCTCCTCGATCCGCCCCGCTAGGCGCTGATCCTGCTCGGTGACCCCATCGAGGGCATCAATCACGAGCACGCAGACATCGGAGCGCTCGATCGCCTTGAAACTGCGGTTGATGCCGAAGTACTCCGGCCCGTAGTCCACGCTGCGGCGGCGACGGATGCCGGCCGTATCCAGCAGCTTCCAGGTGAGGCCCTCCCGATCGATGGTGGTGTCGATCGTGTCGCGGGTGGTGCCCCGAATCGGGCTGACAATCGCCCGGTTTTCGCCGCAGATGGCATTGAGCAGACTGGATTTGCCCACGTTGGGCCGGCCGATGATCGCCAGCTGGACCGGCTCCTCGCCCTCCTCCTCGGTGGTGGCCGGCAGGAAGCTGATCACCTGGTCGAGCAGGTCGCCGGTGCCGGCGCCATGGATGGCCGAGATCGGGTGGGGTTCCCCCAGGCCCAGGCCCCAGAATTCCGCCGCCATCGAGAGGCCCTGGTCGGGCGATTCGCACTTATTCACCGCCAGCAGCACGGGCACCCCCTGGCCCCGCAGCCATTCGGCGATCGACTGGTCGGCCGCCATCAGCCCCTGCTGGCCATCGACGATCACCACCGCCACGGCCGCTTCGGCCAAGGCGAGGTTGGCCTGCTCGCGGATCTCCGGCAAGAATTCGCTGTCGTCGTCGAACACCAAACCGCCGGTGTCGACCACCCGGAAGGTACGGTCGGCCCAGAAGCCTTCTTGATAAGTACGGTCGCGGGTGACACCGGGCTGGTCGTGCACAATCGCCTCGCGGCTTTGGCAGAGACGGTTAACCAGGGTGGATTTGCCCACGTTCGGGCGCCCAATGATGGCGACCACAGGCAGAGGCACGGAACTTATTCCTTCGATACGGTCTTGCCTTGACCCTACCGCGCACGGTGACGGCAGGGATCCGCAGGGGATGCGCAGCAGCCGACCAGCCGCCCTGCCATCCCATCGCAGAGTCTGAAGTGTGTTGCAGGCGGCGTTGGCTGGGATGGTCGAGCTGATCGCCAGCCTGATGATCGATCTCTCCGCGCAGCGTCTTGACGCCTACAACCATCAGCACCAGCTGATCCGCAGCGTGGCGGTGAGCAGCGGCCTGCCCTCCAGCCCCACCCCGATCGGCGCAAGCAGCGTGCTCAGCAAGTTCGCCAGCGTCACGATGCGGGGTCGCGGCTATGTCACCCCGGGGGGTCCCTGGGTGCTCTGCATCAACCCAGCGGCCACCATCTGCCTGCACGGAGCGCCGTGGCAGGAGCGGGCCGGTCAGCGGTTTGGGGTGCCCCGCAGCCATGGCTGCGTGCGGCTCCCCACCAGCCAGGCCCGCTGGCTCTATGAACACACCCCCCTGGGCACGCCCGTCACGATCCAGCCCTGAGGAGCTTCAGCCCACCGCCAGATCGCCGGGATGGCCCTGCACCGGGTCCAGGGGAGGCTCCAACAGCGGCGGCAGGGGGCGGGTGTCCGGCAGGGCCTCGCCCCGCTCGGCCAGGTGGGAAAGCAACCAGTTCACGGCCGTAGCGCGGCGGGTGCGGCGGGGGTAGAGCTCGCTGATCGTGTCGCCGGCGAAGCCCAGCTGCTGCTTGAGCAGCTGCGTGTGATGCTTGGCGATCGAACGGGTCAGGGCGACGCTGGCGGGCCGCTCGGCGATCAACTCGGGCGCGACACCCTTACCTCATGTCAGAGAGGCAGTGCCGCGGGATGATGTGTGAGTCATCGCGCAACCCCTTGGTCCCATGCCCCAGGTCCCAGAGGGGAGTGTGGAGTCCGATCCATCCATGAAGAGCGGTCCACAGCCACGGAGAGCAGTCCCCAGAGCGGCATCCTTAGTCGGAGCCCGTTGCGACAAATGGCGTTCGCGGAGATGGCCCGAGGCGCAGCGGGGCCTCAAGGCGTATCACACCCAGGAACTGGAAGCTCTCGGCAGGGGTTTGCGAAGGTATCAACGCACCGGAAGATCCCCTGGATGGCCGGCGACCGGATCGCCGGGAGCCCTAAGAGTTGGGCCAACGGGCCCGACCGACGGGGGCAGGCACTCCCCCCTCCCAACGCGGAGGCCCACCGTCAATTGGCCTAAGAGTTGGAGATCATGCGATTGTCCAGCATGAAAGGAGAAGGAATCAGGCGGCGAATCCTAGTGGCTACGTTGCTGCTGCTTCCCTTCTTCCTACAGGGATGCAAGAATTCATCGAGCGTCGGAATGAATCCGTTTGTCACCGAGGACTCGGCGGAAAAATTCTCACTGAACAAACAGGAAATTCAAAAAGCCTACGATCTGAGCCTTTCCAAGGATTATCTCGCGGTCATCGGCTCTCAATTGCCGAGATCCATGATTCTCAATAGCTATTGGCGTTTTCTGGAAAAGATCAGTTCCGGTACTCAACCGGAAACCCAGCAAGGAAGTTTCTCGGCACTCGGATATTTTGCGGCTCCATCATTAACCGTCATCAAAAAAATCTGCACTCCCGATAGCCCCTACATTGGCGCAGTGATGGTACGCCTTCAGTCCGTGGAGTTGGCTACACCTCCGTGTGGACCGGGCTCAGGCGCAATTCGAATCCCCCTCGGCTATTCCATGCGCGGCTTCATTGTGCCTAGTACCAACCGGTTCGCGACAGCCATCCCGCTCGATGTCCTGGCTGAGGCTTCGAAGAGTGGCCGTCCCTTGAGCTGGAGCGACATCAATCCCCAATGGCCCAAACGACAGATCCGCTGGGTTTTCAACGCCCAGACTGATTTCAAGGCAGATCTCAAGATCATGGGAATTAGGCCACCGGACCAATATTTGCTGGCAGCAAACTACAACCGTTCGTTTGTGAATGTTGCCAACAACCCCGACAACCTCCTCTTCTCCCCGACAACACCAAGTCTCAAAGCCCGACTCAAGGGCGCCCAGTTTCGAATCGTGCCGATCCAGGCTGAACGAAACTCCCCTCCGATCGCGCCTGGGGCTGACGCCTTGAACCGCTATCCAGCAAAACTGGTTCGCACCATTTACCTCTACATCAATTCACGCAGCCCAAATCGGTGCGTCATTGGCGACTTCGCCGACTTCATGCTCAACAATAATGCCCGCCTGATGAATGAGAGCAATGTAATCCCTCTGCGTCCAGAAGAGCGCATCCAGGCCCTTCTGGCGCTGCAGGGTCATCGCCACGACACCTTGAAAGACGACACCAAATCCCTTTGCCGTGGCTATCAGGAGTCAACCCATATACGCGATCCAAACATTACACCGATTCGGCGATGAGGAACATGACATCATCCATCAGAGGCCGATTCGCTCGGATTGCCACGACGGCATCTGTGACGCTGCTGCTGATTCTGTTCACGGCATGGACGAGCGTCGCTTCAGCCGGAGGATCCAGAACGGAGCCAACGCCGCCTGCGATCAACACGTTCATGCAGGCAGCCGACCAGGATTGCGAACGCTACAGACGCTGCGATACGGATTCAAAGATGGTCTTCGCGAATGTTCAGATGACCAGCCTGGATTCCAGCCTGGAAGCGCCGAACAGGTATCTGATCCGCGGCTGGTTCAATCTCAACTGGCTGCCGGCTGCTTACCCGAACTGGAAGCCAAGCGACCTTTCGCTGGGCTGCCGCAACCCCGGCACCGGCTGCAAATTCAGTGGCTGGCAAAACACGTTCAGCTCAAACAGTGGGCAGCGCATCGTCTGGGGGGCACGATTCGAATTGGAAGTCGAAGAGCACGATACTTACTTCAACTATCCCTTTGACCAGCATTGGATCAAAGTTGTGATTCAGCCTAATGGCCCGCAATCATACCAATTCATCAACAATATCGACATCGATAACTTCGAGGTCGCGTTGGCCGAGAATCTTTTCCGGGATGGCGACGCCAACTTCAAAATTGATTATGCGACCGTTGGCACGAAAGCTAATTCTTTTCTGATCAAATCTGTAACCACCAGCCCAACAGTTCCGTCTCTGGATCGAAGCTTAGCGCAGTCGATTGCAGGCTCATCGCCGGAGCATGTGGCTGGCCATGAATCCCAGGAAAATCCAACGCATGATCTACCGCTAGATAATAAAAATGATTATCTGACCACTTCATTCTCATTTCACCTGACAAGGCGCACGCCTCCAGCGCTGGTCATGATTATCACACCTCTGCTGTTGATCCTGTTCACAACCATCATTGGTTTTCACTGGCGAGAGAGCAGTCCCGCCAGCCGCTTTGGAGCCTCTGGTCTGCTTTCAGCCGTCAGCCTTTACTTCGCCTCCCGCGTTTTCAGGCCAGCCGTTGATTACCTCGTGTTCAGTGACATCTGGTTTCTTCTCGATTACGTTGCCATCACGATCAACAGTGCCTTGCTGGTGTGGCTGTTTCGCCACTACAAAAACAGAGCAGAGCAAAAGAAGGAGGGCAAGACGCCAACGCCAGCATGGAAGGCTGAAAACATGCTCACCATTTGGAATGTCTCAGCTATTTTCGCTGTGATCGCCGTGATGTATGTGATCAGCCAAAGGATGATGCAGCCGCCTTCGATCCCCACCGAATTCCTGGCCGGGAACTCCAACCAAGAAGACCACGGCACGAGTGTTGTCAAGGTCATCGAAAAAAACCAACTCCTGCCGTCCTTCTTCCTGCTCCCAATCACGTCGCGATCTGAACATTCTGAGTTCTGAGAGCCTTCCGATCCACTGATCAGCGCACCTCCAGATCCCCGGGATGCCCGGCGACCGGATTGGCGGGCGGCTCCAGCAAGGGCGGCAGCGACCCGCTTTGGCTGAGCGCTTCGCCCCGCTCGGCTAGGTGGGCCAGCAACCAATTCACGGCCGTGGCCCGGCGGGTGCGGCGCGGGTAGAGCTCAAGGATGCTGTAGCCGGCAAAACCCAGCTGCTGCTTGAGCAGTTGCTTGTGCTCCTTGGCGATCGAGCGGGTCAAGGCGACGCTGGCGGGCCGCTCGGCGATCAACTGGGGGGCGATCGGGAAGGACTCCCGCCAACGGGCCTCCGTCGCCGGGCCCGCGCTCCAGCTGCCGGCGCCATCGGGGACGTAACCCAGGCGCGGCCAGATCAGTTCACACACGAAGCGATCGCTGGTGCGGTCGGCCAGCACCGCCTCCAGCAACGCCCGGCTCAGGGGGTAGGACTCGGCGACTGGGGCGGCGGCCATGGGAGCTGGGGCCTGGGAGTCCACCCATCGTGACGCCAACGCGCCCTCCGATGGCGTGGATCGGGCGAGAGAGAATGGAGGCCCATGGTCGCCACTCCCTCCCCCCACCTGAACCCCGCCAGCCCGGCGCCTGCCGCGGGAGCTTGGCCGCCGGGATTCGCTCAGGCCCCGGCGGCAACGGCCCTGTTCCCCCAGACCCTGCGGCTGGGCGGTAATGGCGTCGAGCGGTCCCTGGGCTGCCGGGTGCTGCAGTCGCCGCTGGCGGGCGTGAGTGACCGGATCTTCCGGGCGTTGGTGCGCCGCTGGGCCCCCGATGCCCTGCTGTTCACCGAGATGGTGAATGCCACCGGCCTGGAGCTGGGCCATGGCCGCTCCAAACTCGATGACCTGGCCGGCGAAAGCGGGCCGATCGCCGTGCAGCTCTTCGACCACCGGCCGGCGGCCATGGCCGAGGCGGCGCGTCGGGCCGAGGCCTGCGGGGCCTTTCTGATCGACATCAACATGGGCTGCCCCGTGCCCAAGATTTCCCGCAAAGGGGGGGGCAGCGGCCTGATCCGCGACCCTGAGCTGGCGGCACGGATCGTTGCGGCGGTGGCAGAGGCAGTGCGGATTCCGGTGACGGTGAAGACCAGGCTGGGCTGGTGCGGCGCCAGTGCCGATGCCGTGGGTTTTGCCCGCATGCTCGAAAACGCCGGTGCGCGGGCCCTCACCCTGCACGGCCGCACCCGGGAGCAGGGGTTCAAGGGTCAGGCCGACTGGGCCGCCATCGCGGCGGTGAAGCGGGCCCTGGCCATTCCCGTGATTGCCAACGGCGATGTGAAAGGTCCCGAGGAGGCCCTGCGCTGCCTGGCTGCCACCGGCGCCGACGGGGTGATGGTGGGCCGAGGCACCATGGGGGCCCCCTGGCTGGTAGGCCGGATCGACGCGGCCCTGCAGGGCCGTCCCCTGCCGCCCCTGCCCACCGCGACGGAGCGCATCGCCCTGGCGGCCGAACACTTGGAGGCCTTGGTGGCGGCGAAGGGGGAGCAGGGGCTGCTGATCGCCCGGAAGCACATGGGCTGGACCTGCCAGGGGTTTGCGGGGGCGGCCGAGCTGCGCCATGGCCTGATGCGCGCCCCAACCCCCGCCGACGCCCTGGAGCTGCTGGCCCAGGCGGCCGCGAGTCTCGAGGCGAGCGAGGACTGATCTGGCCGAGGGCGTGCCAGGGGTCAGAGCGCCGCGCCTATCCCGGTGCCAGCTGGAGCAGATCCCGGCAGCCCGTGATCGCCTGAACCGCCAGCAACACCGACACCAGACCAGCCGCCACCACGTGCAGGGTCCGCAACCGTGGCGAGCGGGCGATCTCGGGGGCCGCCGCCATGGCAAAGAGGAGCAGGCCGCAAAGCAACCAGCCCGACCAGAAGTGCGACTGCCAGAAGGCCGGCTGCAGGGGGTCGTCGCCCAGGCGCCACACCTCCGGCTCCAGCCCCACCAGAAGCAGGGCACCCCAGCTGAGCAGGGCGCTGCAGGCCCGACGCCCCGGGCGGCGCAGCCGCCAGAGGGCTCCACAACCGGCCAGGGCCACGCCACCCAGAAGCAGGAGGCGCACCAAGCGGCCCACCCCACCGGGGAAGGGAACGCCGGCTTCAGCCTGATCCAAAAACGACCACAGCAACGCGATCAGCACCGCCACCACCGTGCCGGTCGTCACCCAGCGGCCATGGTCGGTGTGCTCCACCGGCAAGGTGGGGGGCAGGGGATTGATCTGGAGCCGCCGCTCCCGCACCAAAATCCCCAGCCTGATCGTGGCCCCCACCACGGGATACACAAACAGGATCATCAGCACCGGATGGAGCAGGGCCAGCCAGTCGAGGGCGGTCATCGCATCCGCTCGGGAAACCCGCAGTGAATAGGGCCCCATGCAAGCACCGACCTGGCAGGAGCAGGGTCAGTGACTGGCCTTCGACGCTTCCATCAAGACAGGCGTTGTCTCGGCACCAAGCAATTCAGCAGGCACAATCACATTCAATTGAATGGCCGAAGGCCAGGGATCGGGACTGACCAATTCCTGAACGCTGGGCCGGTTCAGCAGAGCCACACCAATCCCGATCAAAGGGAGACACAGCATCGTGAGGCCGGAAGAGGCAAGCGCCACACGCAACTCCAGTCGCCGTCGAGGCAGACCATCCGCGGCGCCCAGGGCCTTGGCATTTCGATACAACCAGGTCAGGGCAAGGTTGTTGATTGTGATCAGTCCAAAAAGCACCAAAAACCACACATCTGTGAGCACCAGATGACTCACCGAAGGCCGAAAGACCCTGGAGGCAAAGTAAAGACTGATCGCCGAGAGGATCCCAGATGTTCCAAAGCGGGTGGCGGGGCTTGACTCCCGCCAGAAAAAACCAAACCAGGTATTCACCACAATCACGGCCATCGGAATCAGCACCATCAGCAGCACACTCAACAACAGGCGCCGCCGGGTATAAAAAGTATAATGACTTAAGACCTGATAGCCCGGCGCCGATCCCTGCTTCAGACCACCGGCTCGATAAACCGTCTGATTCATCATGGTATCCCAGAACATCTGACGCTGGGAGGTGCCATAACCAACGGCCCGCAATTCCAGGGTTGACTGTGGGTTGCCCAGGGCTGGCACATAATTCACATCAAAGAGACGCGTTTTCAGGACACCCACAGGCAAATAATGACTGCCCTTACCAAGCAAAGTCGAAACCTGAAAAATCATCGGCACCACATGGGAATCAAAAGGGAAAAAGCGATAGCTAGTTGATGTGACCGTCACGTTCTGCTCAAACCTGCCCAGCCAGAGTTTGCGACCATTGGCCAGGGTGACCACGCTCTGTTGACCGTAGGTAATGGGCTCGTAATGTTCACGATTGAGCACCCTTAAGTACTTGGGATCAAAGCCTGGGCGAGCCTCCGGCGACCAGCTCATCACCAATGCCCCACTAACCTGAAATTCGTTAGGGCGATCGATATTATCAGTTACGGAGTAAATTTCCAGTGCACAATCAACCTCCTGCTTGATGCGCTCTTGGCGCATTGCGATCGCCATAGCCTGCGATTCATTGCTGGCGGCATCCAACCCAGGCAAACCGGCCGGAGCGGCAACCGCGCCGGTCGACAGCAACAGACTGGTGAGCAGGGAGAGGCGCTTCATGGGACGATCTCAGCGTTGACCAAGGCAGTGGTCCTTGGGAATGGTGGTGCGCAGAATCCCGAGGGCTTTGTCTTTCTCGCTGGGCCGAAGCGGCAGATAGTTGGCATGCATCGGTACACGATTCGATGCATTCAGAATGATTGCCAACGCCGAAGTGCTGAAACAAGACCTCATCATGGCCTCACGGGTGGCCAAACCACGAGCCAAAATACGGAGCCGTTGGGGGTAGGTTCCATCCATCACCGTGGCGGCCTCTAGAGGGACAGGATCAGCCTGTCCATCGCCCACAGCAAGGGCATGGACGGGAACCCCTCGCGCCTGAGCCTCGAGAAGCATATTATAATTAACTACACCCAAAAGTGTTGGATCGGCACCGATGCGATCCAACAACTTCAAAGGATCATCAATGCCCAGAAAGCGAGAAGGCCGCTTGTCCGTCCACGCCCCAAACAGGAAATCGCCAATGGTGGCCCCATTCCAACCGACCCGGAGACTGGTCCGCGGCCAGCGGGGGTCAAGATCACTCCAAAGCAGCTGATCGCCAGCCTTGGGAAGAATCTGGGCCAATCGCTCAAGGCGAAGGCTATCAGCAAAAGGATTGTTATCGGCCACCACAAAAGCCACGGCACTGCTGGCTATTGGAATCTCCACCAAAGGTGGAACCCCATGGCGAGCACAGAGGTTGAGGAGATCTTTGGGGACTGGCTGGGTGCTCACAACCATGCTGTAAATACCACGCCAATATTCCTTGCAATAAATTTCGATCGATCGATGGCTGGTCACCGGAAAGATCGTCAGAGACCAATTCTCCCCTAGCCAAGGATGGTTGCCATTCTGCCTGGCCAAATCCATAATTTTCATGGCGGCAATTGCGATCAATGCCGAAGCCTGGGTTGAGCCAAGAATGATTTCCGTATGGATTGGCGTCTTGCTTCGCTGAGACGAAGCTCCCAACACCGAAACACCGGGTCCATCAAACAGGGCCGTTTGCCAGGGTCGCCATGGTGACTGGCAGCCCCCAAGCGCCACCGATAGCAGGCTGCCCAGGGACAACACCATCAACCGAAACGGGATGGACCGAGGCAAAACAAACTCAAAGTTTTGACGAAACCATCCGACAAAACCTGCCCCGCCATCACGCTGCATCGATACCCTCCGTTGGCCCATTGCCGTGCTATCAACCCAGCGAATGCGATGCCCCCTCCTGGGGCAAGATCACGCTCGAATGGCACCTCCGGCTTGCAGGCCCGCCCATCCCGGCGCCAGCTGGCGGAACTGGGGAGTGGAGGTCTCCGTCACCCTGTTGCCGCAGCGAGGGAGGTGCCTGCGACTGCTTCAAGGCAGCACCGGCGGCCAGCCCTGACGAATCAGCAGCAGCGAAAAGTAGGGGGCCTCGGCGGCGGCCACGGCGACAGCCGGGCCCACCTGCTGGTCGGGCCAGCCGATCCGGCGGGCGAAGAGGGCCCCCTCCAGCAAACCCCGCTGCTCCAGCAGGGGCCGGACCCAGCTCCAGCGCTGGCCGAGCTTGAGCAGGGCCAGCACCAGATCGGCGGCGGCCGCCTGCTCTAACAGCCCCCCGAGGCTGGCGGCATCGTCTGGGGTGGGCCGGATCAACAGGCCTTCCCGTTGCAGGGCCAGGGGCCAGGCGCCGGCGGCGGCAGCGGCGGCCACCGCACTGATGCCCGGCACCAACCGCACCGGGCAGGCGGGATGGAAGCGGCGCAGGGCCAGAAGCACGTAGCTGCTAGTGGCAAAGAGGGAAACATCCCCCTCACAGAGCAAGACCACCGCCTGGCCCTCCGCCACGGCCGCGGCTAGGCGATCGGCGGCGGCTCGCCAGGCCAGGCGCCGCGGGTCCGCCGCTTCGGTCATCGGAAACACAAGGGGCAGCCGCCCCTGATCGGGCCCGATCCAGGGGGCAGCAATCGCCGCAGCCATGCCCTCGGCACCGTCGCGGGCCACCGGGTAGGCCACCACAGCCGCCGCCGCAATCGCCCGCACCGCCGCCACGGTGAGCAGATCCGGATCGCCAGGCCCCACCCCCACCAGGGTCAGCCCCGACCGGGCAGGGGGCGACGGGAATGGGGGCGAAGCAGTAGCCATGGATGCCAGGTGTCGCCCCTTTCTAGGCTGCGGCCCATGAACGGGGCCAACCGCCCACCTGCCATGACCCTTCTGGTGATCCATCCTGCCGAAGCCGGCCCGGAGGGGGCTATTGCCCCCCAGCGCAGCGCCGACCCCGCCGTGATCGGGGCCGAACTGGGGGCCCGGGGCATCCGTTTTGAGCGGTGGCCGGCCCGCACCGCCCTGGCCGCGGGGGCCAGCGCCGAGGAAATCCTGGCGGCCTATGCCCCAGAGATCGCCCGGGTGCAGACCTTGGGCACCTATCCCACGGTGGATGCGATCCGCCTGACGCCGGACCATCCCGACCGCATCGCGCTGCGGCAGAAGTTTCTGGCTGAACACACCCACAGCGAAGACGAGGTGCGCTTCTTCGTGGAAGGCCGGGGACTCTTCTGCCTGCACCTCGGCGATGAGGTGCTGCAGCTGCTCTGCGAACAGGACGACTGGATCAGCGTGCCCGCCGGCACCCACCACTGGTTCGACATGGGGGCCGAGCCCCACTTCTGCGCCCTGCGCTTCTTCGCCAACACCGAAGGCTGGGTGGCCCAGTTCACCGGCGATCGGATCGCCGAGCGCTTCCCCCGCCTCGATGAGCTGGTCGCCCTGCCGGGCTGAGGCCTGCCCCTCGGGCCCCCGGCGGTAGCGTGAAGGCCGTTGTCGCGCCCACCCGGCGCCCGAGGTCCTGTTGCGTAGCGTCCGACCGTCGGTCCAACGCCCCGGGGCCACTCTCTGGTTGGGACGGATCCTTGGGGGGGCAGCGCTCCTGCTCCTGGGTGGCCCCCTCCACGCCCAGACCGTGGATGTGCCCCTTCCCGATGAGCTCGGGAACTTCCAAAGCAGCCAAGCCGCGGGGGATCGGGGCCCGCAGGAACAGCGCCTCTGGCTGGTGGTCGACCGCGATCCCCGCGGCCTCCTCTGCCGCGATGACCTGGGCCGCCCCTCGATCGCCCTCAAATACGGAACCCTGGTCGAAACGGTTGCCATCGACGGCGGCGTTTCGCCGCTGCAGACCAAAGGCAGTGGCACCTGGCTGCGGGTGAGGGTGAAGCCGGTGGCCGTGCTCTACGACGCCCGCCTGCGGGGCAGGGGTGGCCAGGCGCTCTGCTCGGTTCGGGCCAATTCGATCTACCTCGCCCCGATCAACGCCGACTCCCTCCGGCAGGCGCTCCAGCCCAGCCCGTGAAGGGGGAGCGCCGCAGGGCGATCAGATGCGGAACAGGGAATGGATCCAGAGGTTGGCGGGATCGGCCTGGGATTCGGGTGAACAACAGCGGGCGATCAGGCCGTAGGAATAGTGGAGGCCCTTGCCAGTGCGACTGTTGTCATAGCCAGACTGAAAATACTCGCCGTAGGGATCATTCACGATGAAACCGGTATCATCATAGCCCCGGATCACGATAATATGGCCTGAAGCAGTGAAATAACCGTGAATGATTACGGGCCTACCCATGTCGATTGCCGTCTGGATATCCTTGAAACGGCCATTGGTGCGGAAAATATCCTTGTAGCCGGGGAAACTTTCCACCAAGGCCTTGAGATCGTTTGGATCATGGCGATCCCAGCCCAGCTTTTCCATGCCCTGATACAACTGATCTTCCAGTTGTGGACCACTCTCGTAGGGCATGCCCAGGTAGGCCAGGCCCATCGCCACACAGGTCACGTTGCAACTTCCCATGGGGTTGCAGCGGTTGTCCAACTGGGAGAAATAGGGAACATCCAAGAGATGGCGTCCACCGCCGCTGGGCCGCGGCTGACTCGGGGCCGGAGATGGGGCCGGAGATGGGGATAGCTGGGCAGGCTTGGCCATGGATTGGGGCGCCCAATGGGGCTGGTACAGCCACCAATCGCCGGCGCTATAGGCCAGCCGCACCCGCAGGGAGGAACCAGCGGTTTCGAGCACCGCATCAACCTTGTACGCCCGGCCAGCCTCCACGGGCACGAGCAGATGGGGCGCCAACTGACTGGAATCGATATTCTCTTTCTTGAGGAAGGTATCCGAAATCGCCACATAGAGAATCTGCTGGGATTCAGTGGCTGCAGGCGCAGCCAAGCGGGCCAATCCCGAGGTCCAGAGATCGGCCTCCGCTTGCCGCCGCCGCCGCAGGCCGACCTCAACCGAGCTGCCGGGATTGACATACAGCATCATCGCGGCCGGAAGATCATGCCAGCGGCGTTCGGCCAGGCAGGCGCTGATCGTCGCGAAGCCGGAGTTACCATAAAAATCAACACCCAAATTATAAGCAAAACTGCACAAGGCTGAGCGCATCTCCCCATTCATCTCCGCCCAGTGGGGAATGCGGCTAAACAAAGGCTGCCAGTAGGCCTCCTGCAGGTTCGTGACAAAGATCTTGTCGGCATCTTCGCGGCTGATCGCATCGTTGCAGCCAACCCAACGGCCATCCGGATAGCGGGTCGTGCCCCAGCCGATTGTCCAGGGGGCAGCGCCGCTGAGCGGATCGGGATAGGCGTGGATCAGGTCATCGGTGCCACAGGTCTGGTGGCAACCTTCAAACTGCTGGATCAGCGCAATCGCCGACTGGGGAACGGGTTCAGCCATGGCTCAGGGTCAGGGGGTAGCGGGGACCCGCATGGGGGGTGGAGCCGTGATGGCCGGTTCGTAGCCCCCGAGTCGGCCAAGACGCTGGGCCGCCGATTCCGCGAAACCGGTCTCGCCGCTGATCTCCGGATTGGTGACCTGCCGCATGCGCCCATCGATGAACAGGATCAACTCCGCCATGCCGCTGCGGCTGCGTAAATTAACCACAGAAACCTTCGAAGGGTCACCCTCCAGGGTCATCTGGCCGTTGGCCACGGCGCTGGCCACGCTGTTACGCGTGTCGTAGGCGAGGGAATACTTTCGGCGGTAGAGGTCGTAGTTGGCCGTCTGGCCGAACAGCTGGCTGAAGGTCCAGGAGCTGTAGAGCACCAGCCCGGTGGTGATGCCGATGTTGATCAGCACCGGATGGGTCTTCTCCCAGCCCTGCTTGCTGATCATCGCCAGCGAGGCCAGGGCCAGGATGCCGGCGGCGGTGCTCAGCGACAGGGTCGCGATGCGGCCAGCGAAGAAGAAGGAGCCCACCCGGCAGGCCAGCATCTGGCCGCGGTGCAGCTCATTCATCTGAAACTGCAGCCGCTGTTTCTGCGCCTCGGTGATCGGATCATTGCCGCCCTGGGTGGGCAACTGGGCAATGCTCACGTTGAGGCCGCGGGTGAAGTCAGCCGTCTGGCCGGGATCCACGGTGCACATCTTCCAGCTGTCGGCATTGGTGCGCACGGCCCCAAACACGCCCCAGAGCAGCAGCAGGCCCAAGCCAAGCTGGCTCACACAAAGGGCCCCATGGCCCAGGGCCGACAGCCTTGGCGGGTCGGCCCCGGGCACCACCAGGTAGCGGTACCAAGGGGCAGAACCACCGACCCCGTTCCCCCCATGGCCGTTGGACAGCACCGGCCCCCGGCTGGGAGGGGCGACGATCCCGTCGGTTGTCTCGTCCATGCTGCAAACCCACGGCGGAAGCGCCGATCAGGCGGGTTCTAGCGTCCAGTCCCTGCCTCGGCCATGGCCCGTGCTCCAGTGCCATGGCAGGTCGGGTCGGAGCTCAGCTGTGGAAGCGGGCTTCCCGCCAGGGGGTAGCCAGCACAGCGGCCTCCGCTGCCGCCAGCTCCTCCAGCCGCTCCACCACCACCGTTCGGGGATAGTCCCGCTCGGCCAGCACCCAGTAGAGGCCGAAATGGCGGGCCTCGCTGGCCAGCAGATCGGCATAGAGCGCCCGCAACTCGGGGTCGGGGCTGTGGACCGCCAGTAGGGCCATCCGTTCATGGCTGCGGGCCTCGATCAGCCCGGCCACCAGAAAGCTGTCGAGCCGCCGCAACGGCTCCTGACGCCGCACCAGGGCCGCCAGCGCCGCGCCATACGGGGGAGCCGCCAGGGGCCGAAGGGCGATGCCCCGCCGTTCCAGCAGCACCTGGACCCGCTCGAAATGCTCCAGTTCCTCCCGGGCCAGGGGGCTGAGGACCGCCGCCAGGGGGCCATCGGAGGGGTAGCGAAACATCAGTTGCAGGGCTGCCCCCGCCGCCTTGCGCTCGCAGTGGGCATGGTCGATCAGCACCACCTCAGGCTGGGAGAGGGCCTGCTCCAGCCAGGCGGAGGAACTGGGGGCCGCCAGCCACTTCACCCGGGTGGCCGCCGCCGGGGGGGAAGCCGCGGCCAGCGAGGCGGTGGGCAGGGCATTGGACAAGCTCGGCATGGCGGTGGGGTTCAGGCCGGGGCTGCCTGGTGAGCCCGCAGGTGACCCACCAGGCCCTCGAGGGCAAGCCGGTAGCTGGCGGGTCCGAAGCCGCTCACCACCCCGATGGCCCGATCGGCAAGATAGGAGTGGTGGCGGAAAGGCTCGCGAGAATAGACATTGCTGAGATGCAGTTCCACGAAGGGAATCGCCACCCCCAGCAGGGCATCGCGCAGGGCCACCGAGGTGTGGGTGAAGGCACCGGCATTGATCAGGATCCCCTCCGCACCCTCTCCGGCGTGAGCACCGCGGGCGGCGTGGATGCGGTCCACCAAGGCCCCCTCATGGTTGCTCTGGAAACAGGCCAGTTCCACCCCCAGGGCAGCGGCCCGCTCCTGGAGATCCGCCTCGATCGCAGCCAGGGTGGTGGCTCCGTAGAGACCGGGCTCCCGTTGCCCCAGCAGATTGAGATTGGGACCGTTGAGCAGGAGCAGGCGCATCGGGGCAACCTCGAGGGGCCCGCAGGCCAAAAGCTTCTCAAGGATCGTAAGGAGCCCTCCGCGGGGGTCGCTAGCGATTGGTAGAACGCCCAGCAGGGGGTCCAGTGACCGGATGGTCGGCTGGTAAGTTCTTGGGGTGTGGTTCGGGTCGGTGCCCGAGTGGTTAATGGGGGCGGACTGTAAATCCGCTGGCTCTGCCTACGTTGGTTCAAATCCAACCCGGCCCACCTTCCACATGCCCTTGTAGCTCAGCGGTAGAGCACTCCCTTGGTAAGGGAGAGGTCACGAGTTCAAGTCTCGTCAAGGGCTTACTGAAAAACCCAGTCCAAGCCTGGCTTTCTGTGGGTCTTGATGGGTTGTGTGGTACCAGATCGGCTCAGGCATCGCCTGCATCGACCACGCCCTGCAGGAAGGCGCGGGCTTCCTCGTTGGAGGCATTGAAATGGGCATGGGCCGCAACGCCGAGCAGCATCAGCCCGCCCACGTCGCGCCCCATTTGCTTGATGATCAGTGCAGCCAGCGGGCCGCCCAGGTGCTCCGCCCAACCGCAGATCGAGTGGGCGGTGGCACTGGTGTGCTGCCAGCGCATCTCCAGCGCATCCGGTTCTGCCAGCGCAGCGTGGGCCACGGCGAGGAGTCGCTGCGGGGCATCGGCGGCGATCGCGAGGTCGATCGCGCCGCTCAGGTTGGCCCGATGCAGGCAAGCGCCGCTCAGGTTGGCCTCGCTGAGCTTGGCCTCACTGAGGCTGGCGCGATCGAGATTGGCCCGGTTGAGGTTGGCGCCGTTCAGATCGGCCCCGCTCAGGTTGGCCCGATCCAGCCGGGCCCGATCCAGGCTGGCCCCGCTCAGGTTGGCCCGGTAGAGGCAGGCGTCGGTGAGGTTGGCCTCGGTCAACCTGGCCCCGGCCAGGCTGGCGTGGTCGAGGTTGGCTCCGGCCAGGTTGGCTGCGGTCAGGCTGGCCTGCTGGCCGTTGGCTCCGGTCAGGTCAGCCCCACTCAGGTTGGCCCGGTCCAGGCTGGCCTGGGCCAGGCTGGCTCCCGCCAGCTCAGCGCCGCTCATGTTGGCCCGATCGAGGCTGGCACGATCCAGGCTTGCACCGATCAGGTTGGCGCCGGTGAGGTTGGCCCCCAGGTTGGCATCGGTCAGGTTGGCGCCCATCAGGTTGGCGCCGGTCAAATTGGCCTGGCTGAGGTTGGCGCCGCTCAGGCTGGCGTGCTCGAGGTTGGCCCCGCTCAGGTTGGCGCCGCTGAGGTTGGCTCCTGACAGGTTGGCTTCGGTGAGGCTGGCCCCCATCAGGTTGACCCCGGCGAGGTTGGCGGTGTCGCTGGACCCGATCCGATTGGCCTTGATCGGGTTGATGGCCCTGTCCGATCTGGACCTGTCCAAGCTTGAGCTGTCCAGGCTCGCCCTGTCCAGGTTGGCGCCGGTCAGGTTGGTGTCGCGCAGGTTGGCGCCGCTCAGGTTGGCGCCTCTGAGGTTGGCGCCGGTCAAGTCGGCCTCGTACAGGTTGGCGCCGATCAGGTTGGCGCCGGTCAGGTCGGCCCTGATCAGGTTGGCCCCCACCAGATTCAGCCGCTTCCCGGTGGTGAGATCCTCCACCCACATGGCATGCAGACGCAGCAGCTCGGGGAGCTGCTCAGCCAAGTCGGTCTTGATGAGGGATTGGACCATCACGGTGTTGCGTGGGGCAAAAGGGGCGGCAGCGATGGCCTGGAAACCCCTCTTCTTTAGGGAGGTTTTTGGACCGGGCAGGGGGCTCAGGCGCCAAAAATCGGCCGTTTCAGCGATGCGCGGCCAAGCTGCGGCTCCCGCACCTCATCCCAGCCGCACCGGCGCCACCACCACGCACCCTCCCAATGGCGGCGCTCCACCCCACGGATGGTTCCAGCCAACCCTCAGAGGGCCATCGCCAGCTGTGAGCCGTTGCTTGGCAAAAGAAAGGTCACGGATGGCAATCCAGGCAGCGGGGTCCCGGCGCCCTGGGGGCAACGCCTGCCCTCAGGCGGCCTCAGGCCCCTGAGGTGGCTCCCCGCCAGGGGCCAGCAGCTGCGGGGGCGGGCTGAACACCTCCACATCGCCAAGGCCCTTGATCGGATGCTGCCCCCGGTTGAGGGGAGCCCAGCCCACAGCCCCGGCGATCCGATCTGCCGTGGCCCGATCAAACAGCAGGGAAACCCCCAGGTTGCGGGTGAGGCTCTCCAGCCGGGCCGCCCGGTTCACCGGATCGCCGATCACGGTGAATTCCATCCGGCGGGGGCTGCCGATCTGCCCCACCACGGCGGCCCCACTGGCCAGCCCGATGCCGCTGGCCAGGAGGGTCTCACCCTCCTGGCGCCAGGTGGCATTGAGGGCCTCGAGGGCCTGCCCCATCGCCAGGGCACAGGCGAGGGCAGAGCGAGCCTCC
Source organism: Cyanobium sp. ELA507 (assembly GCA_037133235.1). GTDB lineage: Bacteria > Cyanobacteriota > Cyanobacteriia > PCC-6307 > Cyanobiaceae > Cyanobium. The sequence continues at coordinate 460 of JBAXOO010000004.1, read as the reverse complement.
AGCTCGATCCCCCGTCCCACCGGCGAACCAAACACCGCCATCACGGCGTCGCCGATGAACTTGTCGACGGTGCCGCCGTGGGCCGTGATCACCTCCACCATCGCGCCCAAATAGGTGTTGAGCTGGTGCACGTGCTCCTCGCTGCGGCCCGCCGCGCTGCGCTCCCGGGTGAGGGCCGTGAACCCCTGCAGATCGCTGAACAGCACCGTCACATCGAGGCTGCGCCCCCGCAGCACCCCCTGGGCAGCAGCCGGATCGGCCAGGATCTCGGCCACCACCCCTGGGGCCACGTAGCGCTCGAAGGTGCGGCGCAGGCGCCGCCGCTCCCGCTCCTCCCAGAGGTAGGCATCACCGCCAAACACCAGGGCCAGGAGGGCCAAGCCCCCCGCCGGGGCTAACAGCGGCAACCAGCGATGCCACCGCCCGGCCGCCACCACGCCGCTACCGAGCTGGGCCACCA
>JBAXOO010000003.1:0-23889 GCA_037133235.1 Cyanobium sp. ELA507 | reverse complement strand
GTCCATGGCTGGGCCTGGATCGGTGGCTGCCAGCTGGGCTTCTCCCGTTCGGGGTCAGGGGGTTTCCAGCGGCTTTCGTCGATGGGTCGATCCCGCCAGCCTCCCCGTTGGCTGGTGTCATTGGCTGGTGCTTCCCAGCCGCCGGCAGGAGTGGTTTGGGGGGATGGGGTGGGCTTGCCCTGCTTGGGCGGGACGTAGGGAATGAACGAACCCGTCAGCACCGGCCGCGGCGGGAAGGACTGGACGGGAATCTCCTTGAGCAGCCCGATCATGTAGCTGTACCAGGCGGCCGCCGCGGTGGCGCTGCTGCTGCCGGTTTGCCAGTTCTCGTCGTAGCCGAACCAGATCGCGGTGGTGAGCTGGGGAATCGAGCCGATGAACCAGAGGTCGCGGGCGCCCTCGGCGGTGCCCGTCTTGCCGGCGGCGGGGCGGTCGGGAAGGCTGGCGGGGCGTCCGGTGCCCGCATTCACCACGTTTTGCAGCATCCACATCACCGTGTCGGCCACATCACTGGGCACGGCACGGCGCGGCCGTTTGCCATCCACCCGCCGGCTCCAGAGCAGTTCGCCATCGGGCCCATAGATCTCATCAAAGGGCGTGGGTTCCACGTAAACCCCGCGGTTGTTGATGGCCGCATAGGCGCCCACCATCTCCAGCATCGTTTTTTCATTGGAGCCCAGCACCATGGCCGGGTACTCGCCGATCTCGCCGGTGAGGCCAAGCTGGCGGGCCACGCCGATCACCCGCGGGTAGCCCACCTTCTCGGCCAGCCCCACAGCCGCGGGGTTGATCGAGTTGGTGATGGCGCTGAGCATCGACATGCTCGTGCCCGAGCCGGGGATGCAGAAGCGCTTGTAACCGTCGCGGTAACAGCGTTCTCGGGAGGTGACGGTGTCCTCCGGCCGCATGCCGTACTGGATGGCGGCGGTGTAGGTGAACAGCTTGAAGGTGGAGCCCGGCGACCGCAGCGCCTGGGTGGCGCGGTTGAACTGGCTCTTCTGCCAGTCGGTGCCGCCCACCATCGCCCGCACCAGGCCGGTGCCCGGATCCATCGAAACCAGGGCTCCCTGTAGTCCGCCGCCGCCGGCCACCTGGTTCACCACGCCCTGGGCCCGCTCTTGCCAGGCCTTGTTCAGCCCGGTGCGGATCGTGAGGCCGCCCACCTCCATCTGCTCCTTGGTGAGCACCTTGGGCAGCTGCTGCTCCATCCAGCTGATGAACCAGGGGGCCGGGTTGGCGTAGTACTTCGGTTCGGCTGGTTTAAGGGCCAGGGGCGCGGCATTGGCCTTCGCCAGCTGGGCATCGTCGATGTAGCCGGCTTCCCGCATTCGGCGCAGCACAATGGCGCGGCGCTTCAGGGCCAGATCGGGGTTGATCAGCGGTGAGTACACCGAAGGGGCCGGCGGCAGGCCGGCGATCAGGGCCGCCTCAGGCAGGGTGAGCTGGTCGGGAGTTTTGGAGAAGTAGACCCAGGAGGCATCGGCCACGCCGTAGGCGCTGGAGCCGAGGTACACGAAATTGAGGTACTGCTCGAGGATCTGCTGCTTGCTCAGCTGGCGTTCGATCTTGTGGGCCAGGGCCGCCTCCTTGAGCTTGCGCCAGAGGGTGCGGTCTTGGTCGAGGTAAACGGTGCGGGCCAGCTGCTGGGTAATCGTGCTGGCGCCCTCCTCAACCGAGCGTTCCTTGATGTTGCGCACCATGGCCCGGGCGATGCCCACCGTGTCCACGCCATCGTGCAGATAGAAGCGGCGGTCTTCCGCCGCCACGAAGGCCCGCTCCACCAGCAGCGGCATCTTGCCGCTGGGCAGCCGGTCGCGGGTGGCGGGGCCGTCCTTGAACAGCACGGCGCCGTTGGCATCGAGCACCGTGAGGGTGCCGGGGCGGTTGTAGCCGCTCAGGCGCCGGGCATCGGGAAGGAGGGAGTCGATGCCACTCACCACGGCGGCCTGGCCCAGGGCCATCCCTACCCCCACACCCGCGGCGATCAGGCCGGGGACTAGGAAGCGCCGGGCTTCCTGCATCGCCTCGGGGGCGAAGGGGGCGCTGGGGCCTCGCTGGGGCCGCCGTGGCGAACGGAGCTGGGTCAAAGGGCTACCGGCGTCGTCGCCAACGCCTGGGTGAGGCTGCTGTGGCCGATGGCCAGGGCGGTCACCAGCATGCCCAGAACCAAAAATGGTTGGGCGCTGGCCTGGTACTTCACGTCAAATGCCACCGGATCGCGGAGCAGCCAGATGTCCTGGAAGGTGATCTGGGGCACGATCAGCAGCACCAGCAACACGGCCGCAAAATGCTGGCCGATGGCAATCAGCACAGCCACCATGGCCAGCTGGAAAACATCAATCATCGCGGCGCTGATCCAACTGGCCCGCTCGATGCCGAAGGCCACCGGCAGGGATTGCAGGCCCAGGGCCCGATCCCCCTCGACGCTCTTGAAATCGTTGACCACGGCAATGCCGAGGCCCGCCAGGCTGTAGGCCAAGGTGAGCAGGGCCGTGGTCCAGGTGAGGTGGCCGAACAGGGCCTGACCGGCCCACCAGGGCAGGGCGATGTAGCTGGCACCGAGGGCGTAGTTGCCGAGCCAGCCGTTTTGTTTGAGTTTGAGCGGTGGGGCCGAATAAATGAAGCTCACGAACGAGCCCCCCAGTGCGAGGAGCAGCAGCACCGGCGTGCTGTGGCCGGCCCAGCGGTCGAGGCCCCAGGCCACCGAGAGGCCTGCCAGCAACAACACCCAGATCTGCACCTTCACCTGATCGAGCGGAATGGCGCCGGAGGGAATGGGCCGGTAGGGCTCGTTGATCGCGTCAATCTCGCGGTCGTAGTAGTCGTTGATCGTTTGGGTGTAACCGGCCAGCAGGGGGCCGCTCATCAGCATGCAGGCCAGGGAAGCGAGCACTTGCTGGGGTTGCCACTGGAAGTTGCCCGAGGCGGCTGCACCGCAAAGCACCCCCCAGATCAGGGGGATCCAGGTGACCGGCTTCATCAGCTGCAGCCGGATCCGCCAGATGTTGCTGGTGGTGCTCGCCCCCTTCATGCCCAGGATTTGCCTGGCGGCACCACCCTCGGAAGCTGCTGCGGAAGGGGCTGGGGGCTGGGGGCTTTCGCTCACGGTGGCGGGAAAGGGGATCGGGCCTGGGGTCGAACTGGATCAGGCCGGGATGATTTCGTCGTCGAAGAACCAACTGGTGGCACCACTGGCCAACTTCACCACCACGCCGATCCCCGTGCCGTCGGTGAGGCGGTAATCCGTCACCGTACCGGTGGGATCGGCCTTGAGGGCTGCCACCAGATCGGCGGGGATCCGGTCCCGGACCCGGGTGATCCGCACCTTCGAACCGATGCTGATGGCAGCCTGGGACATGGCGGACTCATGCGCTGGAAGGGTCGGGCCACCTTATCAGCGCCCCCCACGGACGCCCTGCAACGGCCCTGCCCTGGCGAGGCTGAGGCAGAACAGCGTGCTATTAGCCATGTTGAGGGTCTGCCATTGTTGAAGGCCTGCCCAGGGCCCTTGCCGGATGGTTGCCAAGCGCATCATTCCCTGTCTCGACGTGGCCGATGGACGGGTGGTCAAGGGGGTCAACTTTGTGGGCCTGCGCGACGCCGGCGACCCGGTGGAGTTGGCCTGCCGCTATTCCAGCTCCGGCGCCGATGAGCTCGTTTTCCTCGACATCGCCGCCAGTCACCAGGGCCGCGCCACCCTGGTCGACCTGGTGCGCCGCACCGCCGAGGCCGTGACCATCCCCTTCACGGTGGGGGGGGGGATCGCCAGCGTCGAGGGGATCACGGAGTTGCTGCGGGCCGGTGCCGACAAGGTGAGCCTCAATTCCTCGGCCGTGCGGGACCCTGCGTTGGTGGGCCGTGGTGCGGAACGCTTCGGCTGCCAGTGCATCGTGGTCGCGATCGACGCCCGCCGACGCCGCCCCGAGGCGCTGGCGGCAGGGGCTGCTCCCGGCTGGGATGTGTTCGTCAAGGGTGGTCGCGAGAACACCGGCCTTGATGCGGTGGCCTGGGCCCGCCGGGTGGTGGAGCTGGGGGCTGGGGAAATCCTGCTCACCTCCATGGATGGGGATGGCACCCAGGCTGGCTACGACCTGGCGCTCACCCGAGCGGTGGCCGAGGTGGTGGAGGTGCCGGTGATCGCCTCCGGTGGGGCGGGCTGCATCGATCACATCGCCGCGGCCCTCGAGGAGGGGAAGGCTTCGGCGGCCCTGTTGGCCTCCCTGCTTCACGATGGCGTGCTCACCGTGGAGCAGATCAAGGCGGATCTGCTCCAGCGCGGACTTCCGCTGAGGCCCCTGGAGCCCGCGTTGGCTGATGGCCGCTCGTTACATTGATGCATGAGCTTTCCTAACGCGTCGGTCCCTGCCTTGTTCGCCCCGGCCGCCCTCCCCACTCCGCTGCTCACCGCCTTTGCGCTGCTGATGGTGGCTACCGTGGTGGCCCTGGTGGCCTGGGCTTTGCAGCTCATGCAGGCGGCGAGTGAGCGGCGGGAATTTGCCCTGATGCTGGCGGGCTGCATGGTCTGTTCGGCCGCCGTGGGGCTGGCCACGGTGATGGTGATCACGATCTCCGCCCCGGGCCGCCTGGAGGCCCGCGGGCTTGGCCTCAAGGGGATAGAGGTGGAGCGTGGGGTGAGCCTCGATGCGATCGTGCTGCCCTGGGATCAACCCTCCACGGCCCCCAACGCCCGCTCCTGAGGGAGCTTCCGGCGAAAGTGGTCCAGACCTTTCAACCTTGCCCTCTGTGGTGGTGAAGCCCGGTGATCCCCAGGCCGTGCGCGAGCTGTTTGAGGCGATCGCCCCCCGCTACGACCAGCTCAATGACCTGCTGAGCCTGGGGCTGCACCGCTTCTGGAAACGCCAGGCGCTGGTTTGGTTGCGACCCAGGCCGGGGCAGCGGCTGTTGGATCTCTGCTGCGGCACCGGAGACCTGGCCCTGGTCTTGGCCGAGCGGGTCCGGCCCGGCGGCACGGTTTTGGGTCTGGATGCCGCCGAGGCGCCCTTGGCGGTGGCCCGACGCCGGGCCGCCGACCGGCCCTGGTTGCCGCTGCATTTCAGCCGCGGCGATGCCCTTGCCACCGGCCTCTCCGATGGCTGGGCCGATGGGGTCGCCATGGCCTACGGCCTGCGCAACCTGGCCGATCCGCGGGCGGGCCTGGAGGAAATCAGGCGCCTGCTGCCGCCGAGCGGCCGTGCTGCCGTGCTCGATTTCAATCGCCCCGAAGGCTCACCGGGGTTGCCGGCAGCGGCGGCCGTGGCGAGCTTTCAGCGGTTCTACCTGCGCCACTTGGTGGTGCCCGCGGCCCAGGTGTTCGGCCTCCCTGATCAGTACGCCTACCTGGAGGCGAGCCTGCAGCGCTTCCCCACCGCCGGGGAGCAGGAGGCCCTGGCCCGGGCCGCCGGTTTTCGGACGGTGCGGCACCGCCCCCTGGCGGCCGGTCTGATGGGCCTCCTGGAGCTGGAGGCCTGAACCATCCGTTCGCCGGGGTGGTTGGGGCGGAGCCGCCCTCGGATTTTTACGAGTTCCTTGCCGCGAGCCTGCCCATCCTGGCGGCACAGCTGGGTTTGGAGCTGCCCTGGGGCCGCCGCTGTTGCCTCAATCACAGACTCGGGCAGCGACGGTGGATGTGGATTCGTCCCGGGCTGCCTAGCCTTGGGTGTCGTTTCCCATCGGTCATGGGCGTTCCACTTTTCGACTTCGCCGCCAACATCGGCAAGAAGGTCTTCAACCGCGGCGAGGACAAGGCCGCCGAGAAGCTCAAGAAGCACATCGAGGCCAACAATCCCGGCATCAGCGGCCTGGATGTGGCGATCGACGGCGACACCGCCGTGATCACCGGCACCGCCAAGGACCAAGCCGCCTATGAAAAGGCCGTGCTCCTGGCTGGCAACGTGGAGGGCGTGGGCAAGGTGGAGGCCGGTGCGTTGGCAGGCGCCGGTGGCAAGGAGGCCGAGTTCGTGTTGATCCAGTCGGGTGACACCCTCTGGGGCGTCGCCGAGCGCGCCTATGGCAACGGCGCCCGCTACCAGGAGATCTTCGAGGCCAACCGCGAGGTAATCCAGAACCCCGATCTGATCTACCCCGGCCAGAAGATCCGCATTCCCCGCTGAACAGTTGCGTGTGATCGCTAGCCCGCCATTGGCGGGCTTTTTTTTGACTTCCTGGCACGATCGATCTGTAGCTTTAAATTGGCTCTCGGAGCTGCTCCTCTGATTCAATCGCTTGCTGCGCTCGCCCGTTTATGGCTAGTCCGGTCCGGATTACTTTCATTTCCGCCAGTCGCGCACCGGAAGAGATTTTTGCCTCTTGTTCGCCGCTTGGACTTTCTCTTCATCGGTTGAGGTCGATCAGGGTTTGCAGGCCAATCATTGAGATGGAGTTGGATGTGATCTATCGTGGTGTTATCGAGTTTCAGAATTCTCGCGGCTTGCCTGAGGTTTTTAATGCTCTGATTGAGGCTCAGCTTGCGGCTGGGCCCTTGTTGCGGGGTGAGGAGATCCGAGACGAAATTCTTGTTTTTGTCCACGACGATGTCTGGCTGGATGATGCCCAAATAGGTGAACACCTCTTGTCAGCGCTGGATCAGTTCGACGTCATCGGTGTGGCTGGAAGTGTGAACCGAGTTCCTGGTCAACTCTCCTGGTTTGATCTCAATTCAGGCCCCGATATCCCCGTTCATGCCATGAGTGGCATGATTTGCCATGGCGATGATCCCTGTGGTGAGATGGTCTATTTCGGCCCATGGCGTCAATCATGCGAGTTGCTGGATGGTGTGTTTATGGCGGTTCGTCTCAGTACCATTGCGCGAACAGGCCTTCGCTTTGATCCCCGGTTTCGTTTCCATTATTACGACATGGATTTTTGTCGCACTGCGCGATTGCTCGGTTTGCGACTTGGTACTTGGCCCATCGCCCTGACCCATCAGAGTAGAGGAGGCTTCGGCGATGAATGGCGGCGTTGCTACCCCGAATATCTGGCCAAGTGGGGGGATTGAATCGGGCGACTAGGGTTGATCGGATCCGAGCGTGGCCCGTGCACTTCCAAGACATCATCGCCACCCTCAACGGCTTCTGGGCGGAGCAGGGCTGTCTGATCCTCCAGCCCTACGACACCGAAAAGGGGGCCGGCACCATGAGCCCCCACACGGTGCTGCGGGCGATCGGGCCGGAGCCCTGGGCCGTGGCCTACCCCGAGCCCTGCCGCCGCCCCACCGACGGCCGCTACGGCGACAATCCCAACCGGGCCCAGCACTATTTCCAATACCAGGTGCTGATTAAGCCCTCACCCGAGGGGATCCAGGAAACCTATCTGGCCTCCCTGGAGGCCCTCGGCATCCGGCAGACCGACCACGACATCCGCTTCGTGGAGGACAACTGGGAATCCCCCACCCTCGGCGCCTGGGGCGTGGGCTGGGAGGTTTGGCTTGATGGCATGGAGGTGACTCAGTTCACCTACTTCCAGCAGTGCGGTGGTATTGATTGCCGGCCGGTGTCGATCGAGATCACCTATGGCCTCGAGCGCCTGGCCATGTATCTGCAGGATGTGGAGAGCATCTGGGATCTCAGCTGGAACGGGGTGCGCAGCTACGGCGACATCTGGCTGCCCTTTGAGAAGGGCCAGTGCACCTACAACTTTGAGGCCTCTAATCCGGAGCGCCTGCAGCAGCTCTTCGCCATCTATGAGGCCGAGGCCAGTGATCTTGTGGCGGCGGGTCTGCCGGCACCGGCCCTGGATTTTGTGCTCAAGTGCAGCCACACCTTCAACCTGCTCGAGGCCCGCGGCGTGATTTCCGTAACGGAGCGCACCGCCACGATCGGCCGGATTCGCGCCCTGGCGCGCCAGGTGGCCGAGGCCTGGCTGGCCGAACGCCGCGCCCTTGGTTTTCCCCTTCTGGAAGGGGAGCGTCGCAGTGCTTGGTTGGAAGACCAGCCCGGTGAGGAGATTCAAACCATTCCAGCTGAAACGGTTCTGGCCTGAAGACCAGATGTGGCCCAATCAGGCATCCCGGCCGATCATGAGCTAGGCGTGACCCTGTTTTGTTGCGTTGACCCTCACCCAGCCCAGGCCAACGGTCTTCAGGTCAGCGCGGCTGCGGTGGCGACGGTTTGGCCGCGATCTTGCCGATTGTGTGAATTGGCGGGCCTGGATTCCCGGCATCCTTGGCCCCACGGCGATCAGTGCTGGTCTGCTGTTGGCTTCGGCCCTGCAGACCGAACAACTGAAGAATCAGTTATTGGTGCGCTTCGCGCAGGAGCGCCTTGTTCAGGCGGGGCAAGGCCTGCTGGCAGAGACGAAGGACTATGCCATCTGGGATGAGACCTATCAATTCCTAAAGGGTCAAAATCCCAATTATTTCAAGAAAAACTATAGCTTGTTCACTTTTGTCCGAACTCCCGTTGTGGCCTTGTTTGATGCCAATGGGTTGATTGTTGCCGATTATCAATACGATTACGATCGCCGCAGCTTTGAGGAGCTGCCGCCCCAGCACAAGCTTGATTTGCTCAATCTCGTCCCGGCCGGATCGGCATCCCAGTCGCGTGTTTTCCTTGGCACTCTTGGCGGCACGCCCTATCTCCTCAGTCTGCAGCCGGTGTTGCCCAATAGCGCCGAAGGCCCGAGTGCTGGGAGATTGATGTTTGTGCGGGCGGTTGATGCCTTCCAGAGCTACACGCAGAATGAGGCCATTGGCATTATTGGGGAAAGCTTTCAGGCCCCTCGTCGTCTGCGGAAAAGTCTGCTGGGCCCGATCGAGATCGATATTCCCCATCCCCAGTTGTCCGGCCGTGAGCCACTGCAACATCTGCTGGTCCGTCGGCCCCTGGAGCGCATCTTGGCCCTGCAGGCGATCCTGCTGTTGTTGGGCTTTGATCTGCTTTTGCTCGGCGTGATTGCGGCCCGGGCTTATCTCATGCGCCGCCGCCATCGGCGTGATGGTCTCCAGTTGTTGCGCCTGCAGAATCGACTCAGCCGGGATCTTCGCCATCGGGAGGCGACCGATCCCCTTACCGGCCTATTGAGTGAGGTGGGATTGACGCAGCGGATCGAACGTCAGCATGCCGATTATCCGGATTTCCGTCAGTTGGCGCTGCACATCAACCTTGACCATTTCGCCTTGATCACCAGTGGCATCGGCCGGGCCGGTGGCGACGTTGTTTTGATTGGTTTGGCCAAGGAGCTCCGCGCCTTTCTGCATTCAAGCGCCCTGGTTGCCCGGCTTTCTGGCGATGAATTTGCCTGCAGCATCATCGGCACCAGCGAAGCCGCCCTGCTCTCTGAACTCTCCGAGCTGGCCAAGCACATCAACCAGCTCGAGATTGACGTCGAGGGTTATAATCCTGTGCGGATCAGCGCTTCATTAGGCGCTAGTTTGATTGACCCGGCCCTGCCTGAAAAGGGTCTGCACGAGGCCGCGGTGGCCTGCCGCATCACCAAGTTGGCCGGGGGCGGAGCCTATCAGCTCTATGGCGAGGCCCATGGTGCCACCTCCAGCTACCTAGCGATTCAGCATGCCAACGAGGAATTGCTTGCAGCCATTCGGGAGGATCGCATCCGCCTGTTTGCCCAGCATGCCTGGTCCCTAGGCGATGGGGATCAGTTCGCTTCGGTGTATGTGGAGTTGCTGGCCAGGATTGAGCATGCTCAGGATGGCCACTGTTACTGGAGCGAACAACTGATTGAGGCCGCTAATTTCTTTGGCAGTCTGAAGCGGCTTGATTCCCATATCCTCCAACTCGCGATTCCGGCGATTGGTGCCGTTGTCAATGCCACGGATCCTCCTCCAGACAGTCGGAAGCTGGTGTATGCCGTTAATGTCACCGCTGATATTTTGCTTGCCGAGGATTTTGTCCAACAGCTGGATCGGTTGCTGGAGCAGCATGCGGTTGACCCCGCCCTGATTTGCCTAGAGATCACCGAACAGGCGGCCCTGCGCAATCCATCCCAGTCGATTGCCACGATGAAGCGCCTGCGCAAGCTGGGTATCAAGTTGGCGATGGATGATTTCGGTACCGGGACAACGTCGCTGGGGTACCTACGCGATCTACCGCTGGATTATGTCAAGATCGATAAGTCCTATGTTTGGAAGCTCAAGACCGAAGCCACCAGTCGCTTGGTCATTCAGTTTGTGGTTGAGCTGGGCAAGGAGATCGGCTTCAGCACCATTGCCGAGGGTGTGGAGGATGGTGAATTGCTGCGCCAGCTTCAGGCCCTGGAGGTTTCGATTGCCCAGGGCTACCTGGTGACCAGGCCCAGGCCGTTCACCACCAAGGATGGCCCCTGGTTTTTTGCCGAATCCGGTCGGGATCGCCTCGCCAGCCCGGTGTCGGATCCATTGGGCCGTAGCTCACCCGGCGCTGGGCCCCAGGCTCCTGCTGTTGCCGAATCCGCCAACCCTGCCCCGTAGCGCCTTTGCCGCTCCCCCCTGAGCCCGGTCCGCGCCTGGGAATGCTGCGGAGCGCGGATCCGGCTTTGGGGTGGCGAGTATGGCGGCAGGGCAGGCATTAGCCGGGGGACCGCGACGGATCCGGGCTTGGCTGGGCCCGCTGGCGATCGTGATGGTGTTGCTCTGCGCTGGGGTGGTATCGCTCCTTGGTGGCAGCGCCGATGGGCTCGACCGGCTCGCCGGGGCCGCTGGGGGCACCCCCGTTCGCATGGTGGGTCGTCTGCTGGAGGACCCCCGGCCGTTTCGAACGGTTGCCCCTTCCCCGGGGGCTCCTTCCCCGGAGACCGCGACCCCAACGGCTCCTTCCCCAGTGGCCCTTGGCTCAGCAGCTTCTGCCTCAGCAGCTCCTTCCCCGGCGCCGGCCGCGGGCTGCCGGGCCCTGTTCGATGCCGGCCGGGGCCGCACTGACCTGGTTTTTCGCCCCTGTCCCCAGCTGAGGGCTGGTTGGAGGTTGGAGGTGGGCGGTCAGCTGGGGCGCCCGAGGTCGGCGCCCCATCCCTTCCTGGCCGGGCCGGCGGAGCGATTGGCCCGCCAGGGAATCCATAGCGAGTTGCGGGTGGATGACCTGCGGGTTTTGGAGCGACCCGCCAGCCCCATCGCCGACCTGCGGCGCCGCATCGCCGATCGCTTCGTGGCGGCGGCTGGCCCTGAGGTGGGTGGATTGCTGGCCGCCTTGGTGCTCGGCAGCGCCGTGGTGACCCTGCCGGATGCCCTCACCACCGACTTCCGCATCGCTGGCCTTTCGCATGCTCTTGCAGCCTCCGGCTTCCACCTCACGGTGCTGCTGGGGACCGTGCTGGCGGTGGCGCGGTCCTGGCCGTCTATGGCACGGCTGCCGCTGGCGGTTGGGGCGATTGTTTTGTTTCTGCTGCTGGCGGGTCCCCAGCCCTCGGTGGTGCGGGCCGTGATCAGCGGTGCCCTAGCCCTGCTCGCTCGGGAAGCGGGCCGGCGGGGTCGCCCCTTGGGGTTGTTGGCGCTCACCGTGGTGGTGATGCTGCTGGCGCGCCCGCTTTGGTGGGCCGATCTGGGTTTCCAGCTTTCCGTGGCTGCCACCGCAGGCCTGCTGGTGAGCGCACCGGCCCTCGAGCGGTGGCTGGCTGGTCCGACCCCGGGGCGGGGTCGGCGGCTGGTGGCGGTGGCGGTGGCGGTTCCCCTTTCCGCTTCGCCCTGGACCCTGCCGCTGCAGTTGCTCCAGTTCGGCGTGGTGCCCCTCTATGCCCTGCCGGCAAACCTGGCGGCCGATCCCCTGCTCACCCCCCTCACCCTTGGTGCCATGGCCATGGCGGTGGTGGCCTTGGTGGTTCCGCCTCTGCTTACGCCCCTGGCCTGGCTTCTGGCCTGGCCCTCCAGGTTGTTGTTGCTCGTGGCCCATGGGATGGCGGCCTTACCGATGGCCCAATGGCAAACGGGTCGCCCCGAGCCCCTGCTGGTGCTGCTGCTCAGCCTGGGCTTGCTGGGGCTGCTGGTGCCGCCCCTGGCCCAGCGCTGGCGGCACCCTGCCCTGCTGTTGCTGCTGGCGGCTGTGGTGCTCCACGGTGCTGCCCTGCGGGCGGACCAGCTGTTGCTCGTGCATCAAGGCAGCAGCGATCTGCTGGTGGTGCGCCATGCCGGCCGGGCGGCGCTGGTGGCCAGCCGTTCCGATGGCTGGAGCTGCCACCAGGCCCGCCGTCTGGCCCAGGGCCTGGGGGTGGAGAAGTTCGACTGGCTGCTGCTGCTCGATGGGGTACCTCCACCCGACCCCCTCTGCTGGAGTCGCCAGGCCGGCCTCACCCTGGCCAACGGCGAGGCCGGCCTCCCCCTAGCCGCAGGGCAGCGCCTGGCCAGTGAGGGGCTGGCGGTGGAGGCCCTTTCGCTCGACAGCCAGGCCCTGATGCTCAGCCTCGGGCCGCGGCGTTGGCTGCTGCTGCCCGATCGCCAGGCGTATCGCTCCTGGCGATCGGCCCTGGAGACCGGTGAGCAGGGCCAGCCAGCCGGCGCCCTTGGTCGCCCCGCGGCGGTCTGGCTGGGTTTCCAGCCCCATGGGCCCGACCGGCGCCTGCTGCTGGCCCAGCGGGCCGCACCCGTGTGGATCAGTGGCCCAGCGCCCGGGGCCGCTCCCCTGCCGCGGGGTTGGCACGCCACCGGCCTGAGTGGATCGCTGGCCACGGCCGGGGGCTGACGGCTGCGTACGATGCCCCCCGATCAAGGCATGCCTCCCGCCTCCGGCTCAGGGGCATGGCTGGATCGGCTGGAGAGGTGGCTGAGTGGTCGAAAGCGAACGACTCGAAATCGTTTGAAGGGAAACCTTCCGTGGGTTCGAATCCCACCCTCTCCGTTCTCAGTCAATCCTGAGACGGTTCAGACCGTCCAGGATTGTCACGGTGACTGGTTTTCTCAGCGGTTCGATGTCTCAGGCTGGCGCCAGCGATGCCATCAGATCCAGATCTTTTGTGGGAGACATGATGTGAGGTGAAAAACGGCAATACGTGAGATAGATCGCCATCTCCTGTCGATCTTGGCATCTACTTTCGTGTGTAAGTGCCAGACGAAACGACACTTTCCGTGGGTGATATGTGACGATAAACCACTTCCATTAGATTATTGTTGATGATTTTGCCATCCAACGAACCATCTTCGTCAACATAGGCAAAGGTCTTCCCGTCAACGCTGATTACACCAGCAAACCTTTCTGTGTATCGGGGCGACTTCAAGATGCCGACCACCCGACGAACGTCCTGTTTCTGGATGATGGCCTCAGCAGTCAGTGCTGTGAACTGACTGGAGTGGTGTGTCTTGCTGCTGTAGTTGTCACCGCGGAGAACCGTTGCACCCTCTGACTAAACCATCCAGGTTCTAACCAGATTTGGAATTGGCGAGTTGCTGGCAAATGATTGGCTTGTTGTAAGCAAAGAGGCAGCGCCAATTGCTCCAGTAACTGAAAGGCAAAATGCTACGGCAAGAAATCTTGTTTTCATGGTCATTTGAACCTTCGCTCAATGTAACTGGTTCGCATCAGTCAGGGAAGATTATGAATTGATATAACTGCTTGGGCGATTTCTCCCAAAGCTCACAACTGCTTCTAATCGCCTCCACATCTCCAAAGCCATAACCGCTAGCAGCGCCTTTTTCTTGCGCACCAAGACGCGATGCTCATCGCCCTATAAGTTGTATCCAGAGTCAAGGTTGGCATCACTGCCCCCCGATCCTCAGATCAATCCCGATTTGGGGCGATTGAGAAGTGGCAACCCTGATTGCTGGTTGGTTCGTGGCCGAGCCAACGCCAACCCGATTGCTCACCTTCAAGAGATCGACGGGGAGATAAAAATGTGAACTTCAGATAAGTTGAATGATCAATAGTCGTCGCCGTACTTAACAGTTGAGTCGGCATTCATTAATTCCACAGTGGTCTGGTAACCCTTGGAAACGGTTAATTCGTGCTGAGCGCCAATGTCCTGCAATGCAGCGACATCAAATTGAGGTGCCGTGATCCAACTGAATCCTTTGCCAAAAGTGTTGTCAGGATTCACGATATACCAATGGCAAGCAGTATCGGGAACTGAAACAGAACATTTGGTCCAGTCGTTGTCCCATTGGGGCACCTGAACAAAGACGAGCGCTGCAAACAAAAAGCTGAGAAGACCTTTGATCACAATGTCGTTACGAACTGAAATGATCATACATGGTTTTGCCGCTTTCTGCGTCAAAACCATCGAAATGGATGTTCGAGGGAGCGACCTATGGAGGTTGGATCCTCGATTCGCTGGTCAGGTGCTCGCCTAAATCATGGCAGGGTGGGTGCTGAAAAGGTGTTCTGCTCGACCGTCCTTTTGCGCCTGGGTCTGGAGGGACTTGACGGCATCGCGCACCTCAGGGGGATAATCCCAAGTGGTTCGTGACCGTGACCGTAGAACCCACCCATCAGGGGTACGAACACCAAGAAGGAGTTCAGACTCAGAGAAAAACACTCTGGAGGTCGGCATCAATCATTTGGCGCTCCTGCTCCAGATGCTTGAGATTTCGATTGTGGTGCCCCCTCTCGCCAAAACTGCTGCTCGTATTCCTTGCACTGCCAGGTTGGATCATCAGTCCCTATGCAGCATCCGCCCAAAATCACCTCTCCTTTCTCCATGGATTGCTCTAGTTCTTTTGAAAAAGGAGGTTTTCCATAAAGGATCTTAGCGACGATTGAATTTTCACACTTGGGGCATTTTCTTGGTCGCTTTTGGCATTCTATCCTCTTCATGATATTAGAGGTTTTGCCTTTTCTTATGATTGATTGAAGCCACCTGATGTTAAGGCATCGACCACTGCTGCCTGAATTTTGTCGCCAAGATCTTCCCTCGCCCATTCTTCGGAAATCATCTCTGTTTGTTGAAGGACCAGCTCGATCGCGGCTGGTTCTTGATCTGGCGGATACTTATAGCGTTTTAGAAGTGCCTTGATCATCGTTCGCAGTTTCGCCCGAACATTTTCCTTGTATTGCCAGTCGATACTGAGATTGCCCCGTAGTTTCTCTGCCAGTTCTCGTGCCATCTTCATCAACACCTCATCGCCCATCAGATCCTGTGCTGATTGGTTGTTCGCCAAGGCATCGTAGAAAGCAACCTCAGCAACTGAAAGTCCCATCGCATCCACTCTCTCTGCCTCATCACGGAACTGCTTTGCCATCGCAATCAGTTCTTCGATCACCTGTGCCGCCTCGATCGAGCGGTTAACATATTTCTTCAATGCTGCCTGCAGAAGATCGCTAAATCGATTCTGCTTGACCACGTTGGTCTTGAATTTGGTTTGAACCTCTTCTCGCAGCAACCTCTGAAGGAGTTCTACCGCCAGGTTCTTCTGAGGGATCTTGCTGACTTCTGCCAAGAACTGATCCGACAAAATGCTGATATCTGGTCTTTGAAGTCCTGCGACCTTGAAAACATCCGTGATTCCATCTGCAATCAGGGCATCAGAGAGCAGTTGCCGCAACTCATAATCTACATTTTTAGGAGCACGACCATCTCCACCCTTTTCGTCACCCTTGATCAGTGGTGCTCGGATCGCATGAAGAAAGGTCACCTCATCATTGAGTGCCATCGCTTGATCAAGCGTTCCGCACAACGCAAACGCTTTCGTGATTGCCAGCACGGTGTCGCAATATCGCTGCTTGCCATCCGGTAGTTCCAGGATGTGATCCAGACAGTTGGGCAACAGTGCCATCGCTGCTTTGGGTTCCCTGAACCCGCTCCAGTCGATGGGGTGAAGCATGTCACGGGCAACCTGGATTTTCTCCTTGAGGATCCGAAGCGCCTCATTGGTATCAATGGTCGGTTGTCCTTTGCCCTTCGATGCCGTGTAGGTCGCCAGTGCTTCTTTGAGTTGAGGGGCGATGCCGATGTAATCGACCACCAGACCACCAGGTTTGTCCTTGAACACCCTGTTCACACGGGCAATCGCCTGTGCCAGGTTCGCCCCCTTCATCGGTTTATCCACATACATCGTCGCCAGACAGGGAGCATCAAATCCCGTCAACCACATATCTCGGACGATCACGATCTTGAGCGGATCAGTGGGGTCTTTAAAGCGTCTCTCCAGATCCTTCTTCTGCTGCTTGCTGGTGTGGTGGGGTTGAAGGTACTGCTCATCCGATGCCGATGCCGTCATCACCACCTTGATCGCACCTTTGCTCGGATCGTCATCGTGCCAGTCAGGGCGCAAGGTCACGATGGCGTCATAGAGGCGAGCACAGATGTCTCGACTCATCGCCACTACCATTGCCTTGCCTGGTTGAGTGCGGGAGCGTTGCTCAAAATGGGCGATGTGATCCGCTGCCACCTGCTTGAGGCGTGGTTCTGCGCCCACCAGTGCCTCTAGTGCTGCCCACCTGCTCTTTGCCCTTTCCGCCGCAGGGATATCGTCTTCATCAGCGAAGAGATCATCCACCTGCTCATCCACCTGGGGGAGCAAGGGTTCCTTGAGTGCCAGTTTTGCCAGGCGCGATTCAAAGTAGATCGGCACCGTGGCACCATCTTCCACTGCCTGTTGAATGTCGTAGATGGAGATGTAGTGCCCAAAGACCGCCTGGGTATCACGGTCGTCCTGGGAGATCGGTGTTCCCGTGAAAGCAAGGAAGGTCGCCTGGGGGAGGGCATCACGCAGTGCCTTTGCCAACCCGTATTTGATCTCCCCTGTCTTGGTGTCGAAGCGACCCTTGAACCCGTATTGGGTGCGGTGCGCCTCATCGCAGATCACCACGATGTTATGGCGCTCGCTCAGGGCAGGGAACTTGTCCTCATCTGGTTCGGTGGCGAACTTCTGAATGGTGGTGAAGATGATGCCGCCGCTGGGTCGGTTGCCCAGTAGATCCCTGAGTTCTTGTCTGGAATTTGCCTGCTTGGGGGATTCGCCCAGAAGATCGCCTGCTCCAGCAAAGACCCCGAACAGTTGACCATCCAGGTCTTGGCGGTCGGTCACGATCACCAGAGTGGGGTTCTCCATGCGGGGATCGGTGAGCAACTTGCCCGAAAGACACGCCATTTCGATGCTCTTGCCAGCGCCCTGGGTGTGCCAGACCACTCCACCCTTCTTGTCGCCATCGGGTCTGCTTGCCTCGACGACCCGTTCGACCGCTTCCCTCACGGCGTGGAACTGGTGGTAGGCGGCGATCTTCTTGATGATCTGCCCGTCTTCCTCAAAGAGGCAAAAAGAACGAACGAACTCCAGCAGGCGCCCTTTGTCGAAGATCCCACGTACCAGGGTCTCTAAGTCACGGTGATTGCCCAGCGGATCAACCTCGTTGTTGACTCCCTCGATGGTGCGCCACCGCTGGAACCGTTCCTGATCAGCACTCAAGGACCCCAACCGTGCCTGGATGCCATCGCTGATCACCAGCAGCACATTGGGCGTGAACAGGTCGGGGATGTCTTGCTTGTAGGTCTGGAGTTGGTTGAACGCTGCCCAGATGTCTGCCTTGTGATCGGCGGGGTTCTTCAGTTCGATCACCGCCAGCGGCAGACCGTTGACGTAGACCACCAGATCAGGGCGGCGGTTGTACCTGGTGCCCTGGATCGTCAACTGGTTCACCACTAACCAGTCATTGACGGCGGGATCGTCGAATCCGATCACCTTGAGACGGATCCCCACCTGCTGATTCCCATCCATGTAGGTGATGGGCAAACCGTGGGTCATCCAGCGGTGGAAGTTGCGGTTCGATGCCAGCAGACCAGGCACATTGGGGTTTGCCAGTTGGAGCACCGCTGACTCGATGGTGCTCGCTGGAACTTCTGGATTCAGGCGTTGGAGTGATGAGCGCAGACGACCCGTGAGGATCACCTGCCTGAAATCGGTGCGTTCGGGTGTAGTGCCGTCGGGTGCGAGATCTGGAGCAAAGGCATAGGCGTATCCCAGTTCCTTGAACCACTCAAGGCACTGCTGCTCTAGATGGTCTTCGGTGATCAGAGCCATGGGAGGAGACCAAAGAATCTGCAGATGGCCTTCGGCGTGCGGGAGATCAGTGACCCAGGGAAAGCCTTCACTGCGAGGCGGCTTGCGGCAGAGGATTCATACATCGGCAACACTCCAGGCGGACAGCTGCTGCTGCAGGCGAGGCAGATCTGTTTGCACGATCTCCCAGATCACCGAAAGGCTGAGGCCGAAGTATTCATGGGCGATCCGATTGCGCAAACCATTGATCGCAATCCAGTCGATGTCTGGATGATTCTCTTTGATCGAAGCAGGCAAGCATCGGGCCGCTTCACCAATGACCAACATGTTGTGAACAACGGCATCCACCGTGCGGGTATCAGATTGGAAGTCTGTAAATGTCATCGCGTCGACATAGCTAGCAATCTTCTCGATGGCTTCCTGCATATCGGCAACGAACAGCGACCAATCACGGCGCGACATGAATCAGCGAGGCAAGGATGGAGTCGCGGCGATTGGGCTTGATACCGTCTGCGGCGAGAAGATCTACGCGCTTGCCGAGCAGTGCCTCCAGACGGTCGGCGAGATGCATGAAGCCAAATCCCATGGGCCTACTGAAGTTCACCAGAAGGTCGATGTCGCTTTGGGGGGTCTGCTCGTCGCGGGCATAGGAGCCGAAGAGTTCAAGGCTGGCGATAGGGAACTCCTTGGCCAAGTCAGCGTAATTCTCGCTGAGGACGGCAATAATCTGAGACTTTGTCAGTAGATTGCTCGCACTTGAAACTGACATGACCAACATTAGGATTTTTTCATTCTAGCCTATCTTGGGCTATGCGCAGGTCGCTTTCCAAGTCCTTGTGCTGTCACCACGTGACGGGTGAGCTCGGCTATCGGGCCCTGGCTCAGCCAGACGGTGTCAGCCTCCAGGGCACATCGAGCGTCACTTGGCCGTCGGCAGCCTGGAACAGGATGACCTGATCGCAGGCCTGCTGTTCCAGATGGTCTTCTGTGATGAGTGCCATCAGACGCCAACCTCCTCAAGCATCTTCTCGGCATCAGGGATGCGGAGTTCGCCGGAGATGAGTTTGGGGAGGAGGGCATCTCGGGCATACGCCAAAGATCTGCTTTCGATTCTCTGCGCCAAAGTTTTCCTAAGTAGAGGTTCGACAACATCCGAGAATGCTGATCTGACCTTTTGAGATCCGATACAGCAATCAAGAGAGAGGAAGTCGCTTGGTCGGATCCGTTGATGACTGTTAGAGGTTCCACCAGCAAGACCTGTCATCACCTCAATAATGGAATCACTACTGGCAAGGCAGTAAGCAAATGCTCGCCCTACATCGGTCGATGCCCGACAAACTAGGAACTCAGTTGAACAGATCGACCTCCTTGCCGAAGAAGAGAACGGGATCCAAACCCTAGGGGTTGATGGATTTAGTTTGGAGATAAGGAGATCATCATCGCCAACTAGAAACTTTTGACTTTTTATTGACGAACCCAGTTCTTTCGCGGGATTCTTTCCAGAATCAAAGGCGGGAATGCTGTAATGGTCGAACGTCTCATCGGGTGTAACTGAAGGGTCTATCGAACCCTTTTGAATTTTGAATATTTGATCAATTTTGGCAACACCCCACGCCCTCGGAATCTCCCCCAGTTCCGAATCCTCAAATGAATCTGGGAACAGGTTGCTGATTTCTGCTGGCAATCCAGTTGGTCGGCCTTCTGCCTTCGCTCTGACTGGATCGAAATCCACAAACCACGACTTGAAGAGCGCCTTTGCCATCGCCTCCAGGGTTTCGTTGGTCTTGTGGTTCAGTTCGATCTTGTCGTCAAGGGTGCCGAGGATATGGGCGATTGCTTTTTGATCAAGGAAAGATGGAAAGGCGAGATCAATCTTTCTTAGAACGCTTTGCTTTATGCCCACAACAGTGGTTCCAGTTGCTCTTGCCTCTAGATCTTCTTGAAATGGTCTGGAAAGCAGCAGGTATTTTAGAAAGGTGTTGTCTACAAGACCTTTCTTGCCACTTAGCGTGATTACTCTTTGCGCCAATGCGACTTTTCCCTTGGGGAGTTGAGCGACTTCGCCAAGAGGTGCCTCGGTCGTTATGACAACATCTCCTGCCTCGGGTATGCCACGCCTCATCCACTCCTCATAGGCATCGGCAGCAATAAACTCACTGGGGGTTTCTATCCTCCCGCCCTTAATGACTTTTGCCGTTATGAGGGGAATTCCAGCAGTCGTTTTTTCTGGCGTTTTGCCTCGATAGTCAATGATCGACTCCATCCACTCTTCAAGTGGGGCGCATTGAAGTTCACTCATATCCCAACCTCCTCAGGTTCTCGGCAATCTGCTGATCCAACTTCGCTCCCTCTTCCTGCTGCTGCCTGAGCAACCCTGTTAGGCGTTTCATCTTCTCGTCAAATGCCTCACCATCATCTTCAACATCCGCTGCTCCCACATAGCGCCCAGGCGTCAGCACAAAACCGTTCTTTTCAATCTCCCATAACTTGGCGTTGTAGCAGAATCCAGCGACATCTTCATAAGGATCAGACACCTCGCCATCACCACGCCAGGCGTGAACGGTATCTCCAATCTTGGCAATATCCTCATCGGTCAACACCCGCTCAACCCTGTTCTTCATCGTGCCCATCTGGCGGGCATCAATAAACAGCGTTTCTCCACGACGATCACGACCACGCTGGGTCTTGTCATTCGTCAGGAACCACAGGCAGACAGGAATCTGAGTGTTGAGGAATAACTGCCCAGGCAGCGCAACCATCACCTCAACCACATCACCACGAACCATTGCCTCTCGGATCTGCCCCTCACCGCTTTGGTTGGAACTCATTGATCCATTTGCCAGCACTACGCCTACTTCACCACCAGGGCGTAGTTTCCAGAGCATATGTTGTAACCACGCATAGTTCGCATTACCTACAGGTGGCCTGCCATACACCCAGCGTGGATCACTCTCGTATTTCTCCCCGCCCCAATCTGAAATGTTGAATGGTGGGTTGGCGAGGATGTAGTCGAATTTCTGATCGGGGAACTGGTCTCTGGCAAAGGTGTCGGCAGGTTCTTGACCAAGATCAGCAGCAAACCCCCGAATCGCCAGGTTCATCGCAGCCAGGCGCCAGGTGGTGGGATTGCTCTCCTGCCCATAGATCGAGGCATCATCCCGCTTGCCCCCGTGTGCCTGGATGAACTTCTCGCTCTGAACGAACATTCCCCCTGAACCACAGCAGGGGTCATAGATCCGACCTTTGTGGGGTGCCAGCACAGCAACCAGCGTTTTAACGACATGGGCAGGCGTATAGAACTGACCGCCCTTCTTGCCTTCGGCGCTGGCGAACTGACCGAGGAAGTATTCGTAGACCTCCCCCAGCACATCACCTGAACGCTGTTCGTCGGCAAATCCAATGGTGGAGATCAGATCCACCAGTTCACCCAGTCGCCCTGGTTCCAGTTGGGCGGCACCAAACCGCTTATCCAACTTGCCCCTCAAGGGAAGGTTCTCGTTTTCGATGGCAACCAGTGCCTTGTCGATCAGTTGACCTATATCAGGTTGCTTTGCCCGTGCCCGCAACGATTCCCAGCGAGCATCAGCAGGCACCCAGAACACGTTCTCCTGGGTGTAGTAGTCACGATCCTCCAGTGCTGCCTGGTGCTCCGCAGGGTCATCACCCACGTAGTTGTCAGAGTCAGGGTCACTGACCATCAGCAGCACCTTCCCTTGCTGGGCGGCAAAAGTGTCTGAGATGTATTTGAGGAAGATCAGACCCAGAACCAGATGCTTGTATTCCGCCGCATCCATCTGGGCACGAAGTTTGTCGGCACTCGCCCAGAGCACGGCCTTGAAATCCTTGGCGGGTGCCTCCTTCTTCGCCCTGCCTCGACCCCGCTTCGGCGCTGGTTCCTCTTCTGACCTCAGCGATGCCAGCAGGTCATCGAGACCGCCCAGGTCTTCCCCCAGATCCTCTTCGTCGTCCACCTGGGGAGTAGCGAACCCTGCTGAGTCGGTCACTGGGACTGGTCACTTCCGCCCATTCTGCCCTCTGGGACTGGGTTCTGCCCGTTATGCAGTGGCCGCCTACAACCCCGTCGCTCTAGGATGGCCACTTGCTCAACTGCCACAGATGGCACCAGTCCCTCCCCGCTGCGTCAACTGCCAGAACTTCAGTGGTTGCAAGGGGAGTCCTGGGGTTTGCAGGGTCTGGCAGGCGTTGATCCCTTCTCAGGCGGCATCTCTATCCCACTGTGAGCATTGGACGGCACCATCGCTCGAGTAGTGCCCCAACCATTTCCCTCCTAAGGCGTTTCCTTCCCCTTCGACCAGATCCGCTCCAGGGTCTTGCGGAATGCGTCCTCACTCAAAGGTTTCGCCAGTTCCCGCTTCCAAATGACGTTGCTGATCCACCAGATCTGAAGACCGCCAAAGACCAGGGCGACAAGACCGAGTTGAACGTAGCCCCAGTTCATGTGCTCCATCTTGACCACCTCCTCCAGCGCCATTTAACCGCCACAGCTTCACGTGCTGTTGTTGGAACGCTTGCCAATTGATTCCAGTGGTTTGATTGGAATCGTTTTCATCCGCTTCAACTTCTTGTCAACGTCCCGCCTCGGAGTCAGGCCATCGGTCTGGCGGAGCTGCCGCCCATCGCCCCCGAGCTCCACGATCGGCAACCCGTACCCAACCCCCCTGGAGTCTCCATCCGAGGGGAGACTGCAAGCTTGTTTCAGCGGGTTCTTCCCCCAGGGGATGGCTCGCTTTCACCTCAACCAAGCGAACCCATGACCACCACCCATCACCTGTTCATCAGCGCAGCCGGTTGCGGCTGCGGCTGTTCCACCGTTGCCTCCCGCTCCAGCGCCCTGCGCTGTTCCTGCGGTTGTCGTTGCGATTCAACCTGTGGTTGTGCCACCGGAGCGACCTGTGGCTGCGGCTGCGGAAACACCCAGCGCTGAGGCGCCGGTTCGCGAGGGCAGGGTGGCTGGAAGCGGACGCCCTGCCCCTGCCTGGCGCTGCCTCTGCCTGCCACATCTATCAAGGGGCGACATGCCATCAAGGAATGGCGAGGGCCTTGGGCGAAAACAACCGATCGAAGCTGAAGTACGCCGGTTTGTTCAGGCCGTCGTGCTGCAACATTCGCCGCAGCGTGATGATCTCCTTGCTCTGGCTCAGGATGATGCCGCCCGCCAGCCGCCGGATCGTTGGATTGGTGCTTTTGCTCCATGCATCGTGCGCCATGAGCAACGCCCCGCCGTGGTGCTGGAGCATCCCTTCGAGGAACCAGGTGATCCTGGTGTCCCGGCTGGGCAGCTCACCCATCATCCGCATCGCCGCCATCTCGGCCTCGCCCATCCGGGTCAGGCCCGCCAGCGCATTGGGATCACCGCCCGGCGCCAGGCTCACCGGGTAACTCGGGGCGGCGGGGTACCAGGCCCGCCGCCATTGGCCCATGGCCTTGATCTCCTGGGCTTGGTCCCGCCAGATCTCCTTGGCCAGGGCCCCCACACCCGGTTCGCCGCTATCAAACACCAGCTCAGCCATCCGCAGGGCTCCGCTGTGGTGCTGCACCATCGCGTCGATCCAGCGCAGGT
This sequence comes from Cyanobium sp. ELA507, assembly GCA_037133235.1. Taxonomy (GTDB): domain Bacteria; phylum Cyanobacteriota; class Cyanobacteriia; order PCC-6307; family Cyanobiaceae; genus Cyanobium. Next base: position 463 of record JBAXOO010000003.1, on the reverse strand, counting down.
CGTAGGTCTCGCCCGCGGGCCCCACCTCGTGGCTGTGCCCGCCGCCGGCTGGGGTTGGGCTGCCGTGGTGATGGTGCGTGTGGTCGGGGATGTCCTGGGCTCTGGCCGCGGGGAGCTGCCCCATTCCGGCGAAGGCCACCGGTGCCAGGCTCAGGATCACGGCCACCAGGGATGGGACAGAACGCATCAGGGCGGCCGGCGCAGGGGATCTTCCTAGGCTGATGTCTCCAGTCGGTGGAGTGTCAAGTGGCCACAGCCCCGTCTTCCCTTGCCCGCCGGGCCCGATCGCTGACCCCGCGTGGCTCCGCTGAGGCGCTGCCCCTGGAGCCCCTAGCTGCCGGCGATTCGCTGCAGGCGACATCGGCCGCCGCCACCGTGCTTGGCTTCGACCGTTTCCGCCCCGGGCTGCGGCTAGCCGGAGTGATTTTCAACCGGGTGGGCGGCGAACGCCACGAGCGGATGC
>JBAXOO010000002.1:0-24007 GCA_037133235.1 Cyanobium sp. ELA507 | reverse complement strand
CAGGGAACAGATCGGGGCCAACACGACAAGCAAGCCGCTGCGGATCAGGCCGGAGCGAAGCGAGGGTTGACGGAAGAACGACGGCGCCATGGCAGGGATGGACGGGCAAAATGGCCTGGGATCGTGATCCAGCCCCATGGGCAATGGATCGCTACATCCAGAATATAGCCAAGCTACATGGGAAGCTTGCGCCCGTCAAACCCATCACGGGCGGCAAACCGAATGAATCTCATGAAAACCAGGCAAGAATCGTAATAAGACCCATTTCAATTCTTGCGCGAGATATGTGAAGCATCTCTTCCGGGCTTGGTGGTTCAGGTGGTCGCACTGTGCTGCCAGCCCAAAAAAAACCGGCCTGATGGCCGGGGCAAGGGGAACCAACGCCAAGCGAGGTGCTTCAGGTGGTGGTTTGCATCCCCTGGATCAGGAAGTCGAAGTAGGGGGAAGCCAGGGCCGCCTGCTCGGTGGTGAGAAGGGCCGTGGAGGCTTCCTTCAGGCAGCGGATCGATTCCACCATGCCAGGCATGGGCACGCCCAGGCTGTTGTACATCTCCCGGGCACCCTCCAGACCGATTTTTTGGATGTTCTCCGTGCTGCCGGCCAGCACCCCGTAGGTGACTAGGCGCAGGTACCAGCTGAAGTCGCGTAGGCACTGGGCCCGCTGCTTCTGGCCGTAGGCGTTGCCGCTTGGGGCTACGTACTCCGGCTTGCGGGTGAAGAGTTGGAGGGCCGCCTCATCGACGATCTTTTTTTCGCTATCGCTCAGCACCTTCACCACGGCAAGGCGTTGGGCACCTCCACCGAGGAAATCAACGATCGAGCGCAGCTCGCCGCTGGTGGGATAGCGCAGCTGATCATCAGCCTGAAGGATCAGATCGCGAACGACGCTCATTGCAGCGAACCCGGACTTACCCATCCTATCGAGCCATCCCCCGCCAACCCAGGCCAGATGGGGAAGGTGTAACGGCCCTTTGCAAGCGATAGGGTCGGATCTGGCCAGGAAGCAGCAATGGGAGCCCAGGGCCAGACCGCCGAGATCACCATCACCGACCTCTCCCACCGGGGCGAGGGCATCGGCCGCCTCGACGGCTCGGTGGTGGTCGTGGCCGGCGCCCTACCGGGCGATCGGGTCAGGATTCGCCTGGCTGGTCGCCGCCGCAGCCTCTGGCAAGCCGACCTGGTGGCCGTGGTGGAGCCTTCGCCCCAACGGCGCCGCCCCCCCTGCATCCTTGCGGACCACTGCGGTGGCTGCTCGCTCCAGCCCCTCCAGGACGCTGCCCAGGCCGACTGGAAGGAGCAGCAGTTGCGCCAGACCCTGGTGCGGGTCGGGGGGATCGACGCCGAGGTTCGAGCGATCCTGCGGGCACCCCAGCCGCTCGGCTACCGCAACCGGGCCGTGATTCCCCTGGAGCGCACCGCCGACGGCGTGCTCCGGGCCGGCTACTACCGCCGGGGCTCCCACCAGATCGTGAACCTCAACCACTGCCCGGTGCTGGATCCCCGCATCGATGCCTTGATCGCCCCCTTGAAAAGCGATCTGGAGGCCCAACCCTGGCCAGTCGATCGTCACGGCGGCGGCGGCCTCCGCCACCTGGCCCTCAGGGTTGGTGAGGGCAGCGGGGAGGTGCTGATCACCCTGGTGGCCACCAGCCCCGACCTGCCAGGCCTGGAGGCCTTGGCCCAAAGCTGGATGCGGCGCTGGCCCGAGCTGGTGGGGGTGGGCCTCAACCTGCAGGCCGAACCCACCAATCGGCTGCTGGGGGAGCACACCGCCACCGTGGCCGGTCGCTCCTGGCTGGTCGAATCCTTCTGCGGCCTCGACTACCGCATCGCTGCTGACACCTTTTTCCAGGTCAACACCAGCCAGGCCGAAGCGGTGGTGCCGCTGCTGCTGGAGGGCCTTGGCCCAGACCCCGGCCACCTGATCGACGCCTACTGCGGCATCGGCACCTATTCGCTTCCCCTGGCGGATCGCCTCTGGAGGGTGCTCGGCATCGAGCAGCACCCCGGCTCCGTGGAGCTGGCCCGCCAGAACGCCAGCCTCGCTGGCCTCGAAGAGCGCTGCACATTTCGCTGCGACGACGTAGCCGGGGTTCTGCTGGAGCACCTTCAAGTGCCGGGGGTGGATGCCCTCTTTCTCGATCCACCCCGCAAGGGCCTGGCGCCGGCGGTGTTAACGGCCATCCGGGAAGCTGCGCCACCGCGCCTGCTCTACCTCAGCTGTGACCCCGCCACCCTGGCCCGGGACCTTGCTCAGCTCTGCGCCGATGGTTTGTTCCGGGTGAGCTGGGTGCAGCCCATCGATTTTTTCCCCAACACCAGCCACGTGGAAGCCTTGGCCGTGTTGGAGCGCGCCCAAGCCTGATCAGGCTTCAGCTGCGGAGCACGGCCCCGGATTGTTCGAGGGCCTGGCGCACTTTGTTGTGGGCCGCCTCCACCTCCGTATCGGTGAGGGTGCGGGCGGCATCGCGGTAGCGCAGGCGGAAGGCCTGGCTGCAATGGTTGGCCTCCAGCTGGGCCCCTTCGTAGCGGTCGACCAACTCCACCGCCTCCAGCAGGGGTTTACCGGCCTTGCGGATGGCATTGATCAGGTCGCTGGCCCCCACCGACTGGGGCACCACCAGGGCCAGGTCCCGCTCCGAGGCGGGCACCGTGGCAAAGGGCTGGAAGGCGGGCTGGAAACGGGCCGGCCTGGCCGCAGCTGTGAGCAAGGCCTGGAGGTTGAGCTGGAAGAGGTAGGTGGCCTCCGGGAGGTCGAGGGCTTCGGCCTCAGCTGGATGCAGCTGGCCGAACCAGCCGGCTGGGCGGCCCTCCAGCACCAGGGTGGCGCTGCGACCGGGATGGAGAAGTCCTGCCGGTGCATCCGCTGCCGCCAGGGATCGGTCCTGAAGCGGCACCGCCAGTGGCTCAAGCCCCGCCTGAAGCACGCCGCGGGCCTCGTAGTAATCGGGCCAGCGGGGTTTGCCGCTGCTGCTCCATCGTTCACTGCGCCGCTCGCCAGCGATCACACCGGTCAGCAGGGGCCGCTCCTCAATCGCATCACCCTTCGCTAGGAAAATGCGACCGATCTCAAAGGCCCAGAACCCGGGCTGCGACGCCTGCAGGTTGCGCCGCGCCGCCTGCAACAGCTCCTCGTGGAGGTTGTCGCGCAGGTGGCCGTAATCGGCCAGCAGGGGATTGGCCAGGGGAATCCGCCCCGCTGCAGCGCTGGTGAGCGAGAAGCTGCAGGTCTCCTGCAAGCCAGCGGCGCAGAGGGAGCGGCGTAGCCGCCTCTCCAGCAGTTGTGCCGGCTCAGCCCCGCCCGGTTCGAGCGGATCGGGCAGGTGGGCGCAGAACTGGTCGTAGCCCACCAGCCGGGCCACTTCCTCGATCAGATCGACTTCACGCCGCAGGTCCATCCCCCGGGACGGGGGCACGGTCACCGCCCAGCCTTCGTCCTGGGGCTCGAGCTGGCAGCCAAGGGCTTCGAGGGTCTGGCAGATGGGGCCATCGCCAAGATCTTCGGGGCCGTCGTCGCCGTTTACCGGGCCGAGCAGGTTGTGCAGCGCATCGCGCCGCAGCAGCACGGGGGCAACGGGCTCGGCGGCGCGTCGATGCACCCAGCGCCCTTCCGGCCGGGCAGCGGCCAGCTCCTGCAAAAGGGCCACGGCCCGATCGCTGGCGGACAACGTGGCCTCCAGCGGCAAACCCTTCTCAAAACGGCTGCTGGCTTCGGTGCGCAGGCCGACCCGGCGGGCCGAGCGCCGAACCGCCTGTGGCTCAAACACCGCCGCCTCCAACCAGATCGCTGTGGTGGCCTCGCCCACGGCCTCCTCGAGTCCCCCCATCACCCCGGCCAGGGCGATCGGCCGGCCGGCGTGGGTCACCACCAATACCTCCGGATCCAACTCCCTCCTTTCACCATCAAGGGTGGTGAGGGTCTCACCGGCCACGGCCTGGCGCAGACCCACCGCCTGGGGCTCGGCCGTGCCGGCAGCGGCCCCAGCCAGCAGATCCCGGTCGAAGGCGTGAAGGGGCTGACCCGTTTCGAGCATCACCAGATTGGTGATATCCACCACGTTGTTGATCGGCCGGATGCCGGCCCGCTCCAGGCGCTGCTGCAACCAACGGGGCGAGGGCCCCACCTGCACGCCGCTGAGGGCGGTGATGCTGAACAGCCCTCCCTGTTCGATGGCGGCGCAATCCGCCGGTGTGGTGTTGAGGGGGGCGGCCGGTTGCAGGGGGGGCGCTGGGGCGAAGCGGGTTTGGCCGCCAATCAGGGCAGCCACCTCGCGGGCGATGCCCTGCATCGAGAGGCCATCGGGACGGTTGGCGGTGATCGCCAGCTCAAGCACCTGGTCATCCAGGCCAAACAATGGTCCCACCGCGGTGCCCAGGGGGGGGACGGTGTCGAGCAGTTCATCGAGGATGGCAATGCCCTCGCCGCCACCGCCCAGGCCCAGTTCCTGCAGGGAACAGATCATGCCGCTGCTGGCCACACCCCGCAGCTCGGCGGCTTTGATCGTGAGACCCACTGCCGGCAGGGTGGCCCCCACCAGGGCCACGGGGACATGGATTCCAGCCCGCACATTGGCTGCGCCGCAGACGATCTGGAGCGGCTCCTGGGCCCCCACAGCGACCCGGCAAACGCTCAACTTGTCGGCCGCCGGATGGGGCTCGCGGGCCTCAACCAGCCCCACCACCACACCGGCCGCCTGGGCGGCCAGATCCTCGATCGCTTCCACCTCGAAGCCGGCGATCGAGAGCCGTTCCGCCAGCCGCTGCGGTTCAAGGGCCTGCGCATCGCCCAGCACGAGCTCATGCAGCCACTGGAGCGAAACCCTCATCCTTTAGCCGAAATCACAGCTCGGATCCTAGGAATCGGTGGACCGCCGCTCCGCGGGCCCTGGTCTGGGAGTTGCCCTGGGGGTGGCGGCAGGCCGGGGAGGTATGGTTTGCAATTGTCCTTTCGCTTCGCTTAAGCGGCGCACGTCCTTCCCATGGCCAAAAACAAGGGCGTCCGGCTCGTGATCACTCTTGAGTGCACCGAGTGCCGGTCCAATCCCGCCAAGCGGTCTCCTGGTGTGTCCCGTTACACCACCCAGAAGAACCGCCGCAACACCACCGAACGGTTGGAACTCAAAAAGTTCTGCCCCCACTGCAACAGCTCCACGGTGCACAAGGAAATCAAGTGATCGTGCCGCGCTGATTGCCAGCGCCTGCCGTCCTCTCGCACCGTTCCATCCGTTCGTTCCTCCTCCCTGCCATGTCCAGCTCATTTTTTAAGAAGCGCCTTTCACCGATCAAGCCCGGTGATCCGATCGACTACAAGGATGTCGATCTGCTCAAGAAATTCATCACCGAGCGCGGCAAGATCCTTCCCCGTCGTCTCACCGGGCTCACCGCCAAGCAGCAGCGCGACCTCACCAATGCGGTCAAGCGTGCCCGCATCGTGGCCCTTCTGCCCTTCGTGAATCCCGAGGGCTGAGCCCCCCTGTCCCCGCCGCCTTCCCCCTGGTGGCTCCGGCTCCCTTCCAACCTGGCGATCTCGTTGGCCTGATTAGTCCAGCCGGGGCCCGTCTTGCCGTGGTGGCTGGCCTCCGCAACAACCGCGTTGATTTGCGGGTGGGGTGGGAGGCCAAAGCGATGCAGGTTCCCCCCCGGGAACTGGTGCTGCTGAGTTCGCTTCCGGCGGCATTCCCCCCCGGGGAGCTTCCCCAGCGGCTTGAGCAGCCGCCCTGGCGGCTCAACGAATCTGTCCTGGCGGCGGCCAATCCCAACCGGCGGGAGCTGGGGTCGGCCTGGTTGTTGCTAGGCGAAGCCAGCGGCTCGTCGCCACCGGACCTGGCGGGACTGGTCGACCTCATCGGGGATGGCGCCGATCCGGCCCAGCTGGCCGCCTGCTGGCTCTGGCTGGAGGGAGAGCAGACCCTCTTTCGCCTCCGCAACCACCGCATCGAAGCCCGGCCCCTCGCCGATCTGCGGACGCTGCGCCATGGCCGTCACCAGTTGCGCCTGCAGGAGCAGCAACGCCAGCACTGGCGCCAGACCCTGCGGCAACGCCAGCCGATCAGCGCCAACGATCTGACGCCTTCTGAACAGGCCGATCTCCAGGCCCTGCGGCGCTGGGCCAGCGCCGTTACCACCGTGCCCCTGGGCGCGGAGCTGTTAAAGCTCCTGCACGACTGCCACTGCCCAGCCGAGCCCGGCCCAATCCGCCATCTACTCGCCGACCTCGGCCAATGGGAACGCCATCACCTGCCTGGACTGGAGGCGACCACCTGGCAGCTGGGCTTTGACGAGGCGCTGTTGCGGGAGGCCGATCAGCTGGTGGAGCGCGCCGACGAGGCCTGGCCAGGCGATGACCAAAGGCGCGACCTCACGGCCCAATGGGTGGTGACGATCGATGACCCGGATACCCGCGACATCGACGATGGCCTCGGCCTGGAATGGTTGGCCGATGGCCGAGCCCGCCTCTGGATCCATATCGCCGATCCGGGCCGGCTTGTGGCGCCGGATAGCCCGCTCGACCTGGAGGCCCGTCGCCGTGCCAGCAGCCTCTACCTGGCCCAGGGCAACCTGCCGATGTTCCCCCCCCAGCTCGCCCATGGCCCGATGAGCCTGCGCAGCGGTGTGCGTTCGGCGGCCTGGAGCCTCTGGGTCGACCTCGATCCCGAAGGCTCTGTGCTGGCCGATGGTTTCGTACGCAGCTGGATCCGCCCCACCTACCGGCTCTCCTATGCCGATGCCGACGAGCTGATCGAGCTGGCCCCTCCCCAGGAAAGGGATCTGCTGACAATCCATGCCCTGCTTGAGGGCCGCCACCATTGGCGCCGCCAACGGGGTGCCCTGCTGCTCGACGATCCGGAAGGCCGAATCCGCTGCCGGCCTGACTCCGGTGCTTCCGGCCTATCGGCTGAGGTGGAGGTGGTGGAACCCTCGCCGGCCCGCCGCATGGTGGCCGAGGCCATGGTGCTGGCGGGTGCCCTCGTCGCTGAGCGGGGTGAGCGGGAGGGCTTGGCACTTCCTTTTCGTAGCCAAGCCGCCTGTGAGCTGCCCCCCGCCAGCGAGCTGGAGCTCCTCCCCCCTGGTGTTGTCCGCCATGCCGCCATCAAGCGCTGCCTCGGCCGGGGCCTGGTCGGGACCAAGGCCGCACCGCACTTCAGCCTGGGCTTAGCGGCCTACGTACAGGCCACCTCCCCGATCAGGCGCTACGGCGACCTCGTGGTGCAACGGCAATGGCAGGCGTTCCAGGAGGGCAGCCCTGTCCTGGCTGAGGAGGAACTGGGCCTGCTGCTGCAGGAGCTCGAGGCCCCCCTCCGCCAGGGCATGCAGATCAGCCGCGAAGACCAGCGCCATTGGCTCCAGGTCTGGTTCGAGCAGCAGCAGCGCCAACGCTGGCCTGGGGTCTTTCTGCGCTGGCTGCGGGTCGACCAGCAGCTCGCCCTGGTGTGGTTGGACGACCTCTGCCAGACCTTGCCCTGCCACTGCCCCAGCCGTAGTGAACCGGGAAAAGCCCTGCTGGTCGAGGTTCTGGAGGTGGATTCCCTGCGCGACACCCTGCGCCTGGAAGCGGCTTCGTGAGCGGCCCTCTCCGCTTTGGCACTTAGGGCTTCTCGGCCAGCCTGGAAACCCGCAACCAGGGGCCCCAGGGGTTGGCGCAGCCGATCAGCCGCACCTCTCGAGGCTTGTCCTGCAGGAGCAGCCAGGCATGCAGGGCAGGCTCCAGGGTGATCAGGGGCCAGCTACCCCTGGGGCCGCTGAGCTGATATCCGCCGCTTCCATCCGGAATCAGCAGGCCCTCCCAGGCGGATTCACCGGGTTCCGGCGGGGCCTGCCAGGGCTGGAGCTCCGCCGCCGGGTCGATGCCCTGCAGGTGCCCATTGGCCTGGAGAACGCCGGGATCACGCCACACCTGAAGCTGCCGCTCCCGCCAGTGGGGATGGTGCCAGGGCAGATCCCAAATCGGGAATGGGGCGGCTGGGGCCAGGGGATCGTCGATCAGGGCGGCCTGCAGCCGCTCCACAGGCAACTCGGCGGGGAGCAGATTCTCCGCCAGGCATAGGGCGGCGGCCATTCCGGCCGCCTGGCCGATGTTGAGCACCAGGGGTTGGAGGCGGGTGGCTCCATTGGCCATGTGGCTGACCCCAAGGCATTTGTCTGCGGCCAGCAGGTTGTCGACCGCAACGCTCACCAGGGCTCCATAGGGGATGGTGAAGGGGGTACCGCTCCAGCGCCCCCCCCAACGGCAACTCTTCGGGGCCAGGGGCCAATCGGGGCCGGGGTAGTGGTGGTCGTTGGCGTAGTTCCCCACCGCAATGGCAGTGCAGCGCCCCCCCTGCAGGGGCAAAGCCGCGATGCTGGCGCCGGGGGCCTGGGGCAAGAGCTGCTGTTCGCAGACCACCTCCAGTGCCTTCAGGCGCCGACCTTCCCGCCAGTAGGGCATCAGCGCCAGGGCCTCCCCCCCCTCGAGGGCCCCGCCGAGGGCCTGCTCGCGGCTAGGGAAGATTCCCCCTGGCCGCAGCTCGCCACCGCTGACCTCCTGCAGCGCGGCCGCAAAGGCCAGGCTGTGGTCCTGCATCTCCGTCGCAAGGGCCTTCTCGGCAGCTCCGGAAGGGAAATCGGCGGCCATGTCTGGGCGGAAGGCGCGATCAAGGCCCCCATGCCAGTCGTTGCCCTCCAGGGGCCAATTGAGCATCACGGCTCCGCCGGGCAGGCGGCCGTAGCGGAGGGTGCGGGAGAGACCGAAGGAGTCGCAGGCGCCGGCAAAGGGGGGCAGCAGCTCCACCGCTGGTGGGTGTTCCGTTGATGAACCCCCCTTGGGACCCAGCAAAGGCGCCCCAGCCACGGCTGGGTCCGGCTCCTCCAGTTGGCCCATCACCACCCAGGTGGGCGATTGCACCGGTTGCTCTTGAAAGAAGGCCTGGCTCTCCATGTCCGCGGCGCTGGGGGCGCTGGGCTCCTGCCAGAGCTCCCGGGCCTCCCAACCCAAGCGGAAGGGGGCCTCGGCCAGGGGAAACAGATCGCCGCGGTCGCTGCCATCCACCACCATCTCCACCGCCACGGTGGTCAGGGCGGGGGTGCGACTGGCACTCCCACTGGCATCACAGGTTTCCACCCGTAGGGAGGTGATCCTTCGGCCCTGACGCTGGACCTCCAGCACCCGGCAGTTGGGCCACCAGCGCAGCCGGGGCTCGGCCCCTACCCAGCGCCGCAGGATCGCTTCGGCGCTGGCGGGGCGGTAGCCGAAGCAGCTCACCCAGTTGTGGTCCAGCCCCCCCTCCTGCTCTCTGGCCAGCGCCCGCAGCAAGGCTCCCCATAGGCCGCTCTGCCAGGGGCTGAGTTCATTGCCATCCGGGACGCACACTCCGGCGGCACTAACCATGCCGCCTAACCACGGGCCTGGGGTGATCAACAGGGTATCTGCGCCGGACCGGGCCGCCTGCAGGGCCGCCGCCACACCGCCGCTGCCCCCACCCCACACCAGCACGCCGGCCCGGCCCTGGCTCCCAACCTGCATCGCTTGGCTCCGGGCCTCAATGCCCCCCATTCAGGGCGACCCGAACCCACCAACGCCCGTCCCTGAGTCCAGCATCCGGTCTGTCCGTGTGGGGTCCGTCGGTAGGATCAAAGGGCCGGAAAGGGCCGTTGCGGCGGCATGGCGGGGGCCCCGCGGGCCCTTCCCACTCACCCTGGATTGCCAGCGGATTCCGCCTTCGCCAACCCTGCGCCCCAAGACCGCCGATGCCCTTCACGCTCACGACGCCGCTCTATTACGTCAACGATCGGGCCCACCTCGGCAGCACCTACACCACCTTGGCCTGCGATGCCATCGCCCGCTTCCAGCGCCTTCGGGGCGAGCAGGTGCACTTCATCACCGGCTGCGATGAACATGGACTGAAGATCCAGCGCACCGCCGAAGCGGCGGGGATCTCCCCCCAGGCCCACTGCGATGCCGTGAGCGAGGGTTACCGCGATCTCTGGCACCGCTGGCAGATCAGCAATGACCGCTTCATCCGCACCACCGATCCCCGCCACCGCCAGGTGGTGGAAGCCTTCTTCGCCAGGGTCGAAGCCAATGGTGATGTCGTGGAAGGGCGCCAACAGGGCTGGTACTGCGTGGCCTGCGAGGAGTTCAAGGAGCATCCCGCCGAAGCCAGTGCACCCGAGTGTGCGACCCACCTGCGACCGCTGGAATGGCGTGATGAGGTGAACCTTTTCTTCCGGCTTTCCCGCTACCAGGACGCCATCGCCGCCCTGGTGGCCCAGCCGGGCTTCATCGCCCCGGCCAGCCGCCGCCGTGAGGTGGAAAACTTCGTGGCCGGCGGACTCAAGGATTTCTCGATCTCCCGCCGGGATCTCCCCTGGGGCATTGCCGTTCCAGGCCACCCCGGCCACACCTTCTACGTGTGGTTTGACGCGCTGGTGGGCTATCTCACGGCCCTCTTCGATCCTGCCGATCCGATTGATCTCGATCTGCTGGGCGATCGAGGTTGGCCCGCCCAGGTTCATGTGATCGGCAAGGACATTCTTCGCTTCCACGCTGTGTTTTGGCCGGCCATGCTGCTCTCGGCCGGACTGCCGTTGCCCAAAGCCGTCTTTGGCCATGGCTTCCTCACCCGTGAGGGGCAGAAGATGGGCAAGTCGCTCGGCAATGTGCTCGATCCGGAGGTGCTGCTGGAGCGTTGCGGCCGCGATGCCGTGCGCTGGTTCCTGCTGCGCGATATCCCCTTCGGAGACGACGGCGATTTCCAGCAGCAACGCTTCACAGATCTCGTGAACAACGATCTGGCCAACACGATTGGCAACCTGCTCAACCGCACCAGTTCGATGGCCCGCAAGTGGTTCGATGGGGCCGTGCCCCCACCCGGCCCTGGCCTGGACCCTGGCCATCCCCTTGCCCAGGCTGCCCAGAGGGCCGATGCGGTGGTGATCGAGGCCCTGCCGAAGCTGGAGTTCCGCAGTGCCGCCGAGGCGATTCTCACCCTGGCGATCGAAGCAAACGGTTACCTCAACGAGCGGGCCCCCTGGACCTTGATCAAGCAACCCGACCAACGCGATGCCGTGGCTGCCGACCTCTATGCCGTGCTGGAGGCCACCCGCTTGGTGGGGGTTCTGCTCACCCCCTTGGTGCCGGAACTCGCCGCTCGGATGCTCAGCCAGCTAGGGCTTTTGCCCTTCCCAAGCGATGCGTCCGTGCTTCCCCAGGATCCCGAACCTCAAGATTGGAATGGCGCCCGGCTCTGGGGGCTGCTGGAGGGTGGCGCTGCCCTCCCCGAACCGGTGCCGGTGATGCAGCGCCTGGAGCTGGAATCCCCTCTGTGATCCCGAAGACACTGCTGCACAAGCGATCCCTACTGGCCCTGCTGCCGTTGCTGCTGCTCCCGGCCTGCCGGGGGTCCAGCCCAACCCGTCGGGACGACGTGGTGCCACCCTTTGTGTTTCGCTCCCTCGATCTCAAACAACAGAGTCCTAAAGGCAAACTGGCCTGGGAGTTAACCAGCCCCGAAGCCCGCTACGACATCCGGCGTCGTATCGCCCAGGCGATCAATCCGAAGGGCGTGATCTACGCCGATGGCAAACCCCGCTACCGCGTCCAAGCCGACAGCGGCACGGTGGTCAACGATGGCGAAGCGATCCTCCTCGAGGGCCATCTCCGGGTTGAACGGGTGGGTTCCCAACCGGTGCTGATCGAGGCGGCCCGGGCCCGCTGGCTGCCCCGTAAGCAATTGATGCTGATCGATCGGCGGCCCGCTGCCTACGACCGTCAGGGTCGCCTTCGCGCCCAACGGGCCCGGTTTCTCTTCAGTGAAGACCGGCTGGAACTCACGGGCCAACCCCAGCTGGACCGCTGGAGCCGCCCGTTTGATCCCTTCGGTGCCCTGCCCAAGGAGGCCCCCTCGATCGTGCTGCAGGCCACCCAGATCAGCTGGAGTCCCGGCAAAGGGGCGCTGGTGGCCACGGGTCCGCTCCTGGGGCATCGCACCCAACCCGATCAGTCCGCCGGCGATGCCCCCCAGCAGCTCTCCGCCGAGGGGCTGGAGGGCAACACCCTGACCCAGCTCTTCACCCTCAAAGGCAGTGTGCGCTACACCGACACCGCCCAAGGCGACAGCTTCGTGGGCCGCGATGTGCGCTTCAACCCCGCCACCAGCCAAGCCAGCACGAGCAGCAACTTTCAGGCCAATCGCGGCAGCCTCCAGGCCAGCGGCGCCGCCCTGCGGGTGGATGGCAAGGAGCACTGGCTCCGGATCGATGGCGATTGCCGGGTCAATAAACCCGGAGAGCAGCTTGAGGCGGAACGTTGCGCCTGGAACTGGCAAAGCGGGGCCGTGGAGGCCGAGGGAGCGCTCAGGCTGGAGCGCAGCAGCAATGGCCAGCTCACCCGGGCCGGAAGCCTTTCGGGGCAGCTCGGCAAGGAAGGAACGATCCTGATCAGGGCTCCAGGGGGTCGGGTGGTGAGCCAGTTCCGGCTGCCAGCTCGTCCGGCAAGGGCGCCAGCGCCGCCCCGTCCAGCTCCTGAGCCCATCGTGCCGTGAGGCGCCGCGCCCAGCCCTCGATCCACACCAGGTCGGCGCGGGAGAAGCAGCGGGGAGCCCAGCCCCCCACCACCAACCAGGCCGAGCTGCCCAGCGGTTGCACCACCACCGCCGGCAGCCCTTCCAGCAGGCCCATGAATTCCCCCCGGCCGGGGTAGGGGGCCAGGTCCACCAGGGAAATGGGCCGTTGGCGCTCACTCGCTTGGCGGCAGATCGGACCGGGAAGGAAAGGCGTGGAGGCGAGCAAACCCCTCCGCAGCAGGCATTGGTCGCCCCGCTGCACCAAGACCACCGCCGCCGGTGTGGCCGTGAGCAGCATGGTGCTGCCCCAGCCCAGCTCCTCGCGCAGATCCGCTGGCAGTAGGGGATCCAGCAGCAGCCCCTCTTGCCCCTCCAAGCCCACCCGCTCGGCCGGGGCCGGAATCACCTGCTGCCAGAGGGCCCCAGCCAACATCAGCAGCACCGAAAGGATGCCCGCCAGCACCGAGGCCCTCTCCAGGGGGGGGTCAAGGCTGGGAGCCGTTGCCTGGTTGAGCACGGTCAGCACCAGCCCAACCACCCCCAGCAGCAGGGCAGTCCGGGCGGCGGGGGAAAAGCCCATGGCGGAAACAAGTAACCACGTCGGATACCCACGATGGCGGAAGGGCGACAGGGCGACCCATGGGGGGCAAACTGGGTTCGCTTCGGTTCTGCGAGCGCATCTGCTGTGAACCTCCGTTCCCGTCCCTTCCCATCGGCCCCCACCGGCCAGCAGCCGCGGCTTCGGCAGCTGTTGCTTGGCTGGCTGGTGGTCCTGGTCCTTGTGTTGGCCCCTTCCGCCGCTGGGGCCATCTCGCTGAAGGACCTTCCCGCCACGCCCCCCACCTCCCTGGTGCTGGATTCCGCTGATGTGCTCAGCAGGGCCGCCCGCGCCTCGCTCGAACAACAACTCGAGGCCTTCCATGCCGACCGGGTCGAAGCCCGTCTCGTCACCGTGGGGCGGTTGGACTACGGCCTGACCCTCGATGCCCTCGGGCAGGAGCTCCTCAAGGAGTGGGCGGCGGCCAGGGAGAGCATCGCCAGCCAAGACAATGGATCGCCCAACGATGAGGCCCTGCTGCTGCTCGTCGACAGCCAGACCAAGGCGGCTGCCGTGGTGGCCAGCCCCCAGCTGGAGCGCCAGCTTCCCCCTGAGCTTCTGCGCAGCACGGCCCGCACCACCATGGCGCTGCCGCTCAAGGAGGGGAACCGCTACCTCCAGGCCAGCGCCGATGGTCTGCAGCGGCTTGGCACGGTGCTACGGGGCGGGGAAGATCCCGGTGAACCCCAACTGAGCGAGGACACCGTGGTGAACTCCAACATTCCCAGCCGTGAGGAAACGGCTGGAAGCAACGCCTTCACCTGGGTGGTGGTGTTGCTGGTGGTGGGATCGGTGGTGCCGATGCTCACCTGGTGGGTCTTCTCGCGCTGATTGCACGCAAAACCATGGGCCTCAGCGACTGGATCGGAACCTTCGGAAAAGCTAAGACCCTCAATCTGAGCAGTGATCTGGAACGGGGCTACGAAGCTGCGCTCCAGATCCAGAGCATCGAACTCGAGCATTACAACGACCGTCCGGTGCGGCCGGAGCTCGAACTACGGATCCCGCGCTCGATCCAGGCCCAGCTGCTACGTCGCTTCCGGGCCGCCAGCCAGGTGTGCCAACAAACCCTGCAGACAGTTCAGCCCTATCGGCAGGAACTGACTGGCCAGGAGATGCGCCAGCTCCAGCTGATCGAATCGGTGATGGAGCGCTACGACCCCCGCCGCTCGCCCCTACCAAGCCTCAGCCGGGCTCCTGAGATGCTGCCGCGCAGCCTGATGGGGGTGGTGGATCAGGTGCGCCGCCAACTGGATCCCGAAGCCGAGGCAGGGGTGGTGGCGGGCTTCCGCCGCCGCCGCGATTCGACCCTGGTATCGCTGCGGATCCTGCTGCTGCTGGTGCTGGTACCGATCCTGGTCCAACAAGTGAGCCGCACCTATGTGGTGTCACCGCTGGTGGACCGATTGGCGCCAGGCACCCCGATCATGGATTATTCCCGGCCCTATCTCGAAAAGCGGGCCGTGGAGAAGCTCAAGGAATTCAAGGCCGAACTGGAATTCGAAGCTCTACTGAGCCATGAGGACCCTCCCAGCGGCGAGGAGCTGAAACAACGGCTCAGCGAAAAAGCCGATGAACTCAACCAGCAATCCCAGCAAGAGGGAACCCATGCCATCAAGAATGTGCTTGCCGATATCTTTGGCTTCATCGGCTTTGTGCTGGTTTGCCTGTTTGGCCAACGCGACATCCAGGTGCTAAGGGGATTTCTCGACGAACTCATTTATGGATTAAGCGATAGCGCTAAGGCCTTTACGATTATCTTGTTCACCGACATCTTCGTGGGCTTCCATAGCCCCGAAGGCTGGACCGTGCTTTTGGATGGCATCGCTCATCATCTTGGCCTGCCTCCCAAAGAGAACTTCATCATGTTGTTCATCGCCACCTTCCCCGTGGTGCTGGCCACCATCTTCAAGTATTGGATCTTCCGTTATCTCAACCGTGTCTCACCCTCCTCGGTGGCGACCCTGCGCAACATGAACGGTGCCTGAATGGAGGCGATTGGGCTCTTGCCACCCCTCAGCCTGGTGAGCGGGCCCGCCAGTGGCGGAAAGAGCCGCTGGGCTGAACATCTGGCCGGTTGCTCCGGTTTGCCGGTGGTCTATCTCGCCACTGGACCCCTTCTCCCCCAAGACCCAAGCTGGCAACAACGGCTTGAGCGTCATCGCCAGCGGCGGCCGGAGGCATGGAGTTGCAGGGAGGTCGGAGGAGAGCTAGCCGAAGCGCTGCAGCAGGTGGGCCCAGGAAAGGTGGCCCTGGTTGATTCTCTGGGAACCTGGGTCTCGGCCCATTTGGAGTGCCAGATCGATGCCTGGTCGGCGCTCACCTCAGACCTGCTGGAGGGCCTCGATCTCTGTGAATCGCCCGTGCTGATGGTGGTGGAGGAGTGCGGCTGGGGGGTGGTGCCGAGCAGCGCCGCCGGAGGTCTGTTTCGCCAGCGCCTCGGCGAGATTCAGCAACAGCTGGGCCAACGAGCTGGCGCCGCCTGGTTGGTGTGGCAGGGCAGGGCCCTCAACCTGCACGACCATGGGCTTGCCGTGCCAACCGAGGGCTAACACGATGCCCCAAGTGGTGCTGTTTCAACCCCAGATCCCCCCAAACACCGGCAATGTGGCGCGCACCTGCGTGGCTACCGCCAGCGAACTTCACCTGATCGAGCCCCTCGGTTTCCAGATCGACGACAAGCATCTGCGGCGGGCAGGCCTCGATTATTGGCCCTTGGTGCAGCTCCATCGCCACGCTGACCCCACCCACTTTCTCCAACATCAGCGGGCTCAGGGGGGACGCCTCGTGGCCCTGAGCGCCCGATCCCGGGACTCTTACACCAACTTCCGCTTCCGCAGCAGCGACTGGCTGTTGTTTGGCTGTGAAAGCGATGGCCTGCCGCCGGAGCTGCTGGCCATCGCCGACCACAGCCTCACCATTCCCATGCCCTGCCAAGCCCAGGCCGGGGCCGCTTATGTGCGCAGCCTCAACCTCTCGGTGGCCGTCGGGGTGGTGCTGTTTGAGGCCTTGCGCCAACTCGGCTTGCCCACTCCGAAGCAGCCTGGCTCCAGCGGCAGCGTCTCCTGAACCAGGAGATCCCAGATGTGGTGGTCGATCCGGCCGCATTTGTCGTCTTCGGCACTTGTGCCCTGGAGGGCCTCGGGTTACTCTCTGGCCGACCCGGGGATGACGGCTTCTCCACGGTTCTTGTCCAATGGGTGAATTTCTGCATGAAGCCTTTTCGATCGATTCTTCCGCTGCTGCTGGTTGCCCCCGCAGTTCTCCCCCTGGTGGGGGCGGTGGCGAGCAATCCTTCCGTTCTCCGTGATCCCAGCGAGCCGAGCATCCTCACCGATGGCCCCCTCCCAACCCAGGACAACGGCCTCAAGTCCTCGTCCCAATCCCCAGTGTTGGCTAAGTCCTCCCAGGGGTCCTCGGAATCCAGCACCAATAGCGACCGTCTTTCAGACCATTTGCTCGATTCGTTGGCTCAGAGCAAAACTGCCGAACTAATCGCCCTCGACCCTGAGCCTTCCCGCCGTAGCCCGATGGAGCCGCCTCCGGTTCCCGCTTCTGCGGTGGTCCGGTTCGGCGACACCCTGGTCAAAATTTCTCAGCGTTACGGTCTCACCATCGCCGAACTGCTGCGGCTCAACCCTGGCTTGGATACGGCCCGGCTGGTCGTGGGTAGCCAGGTCCAGGTGGTCCAGTCCTCCCCCTCCCGTTCCCGCATGCTGCTCGGCTTGGCGCCGGTGGGTAGCGGTGGCTTGAGCTGGCCAGAGTTGCCCCAATTTGGCGAAAACCGTCGCACCTTCCCCACACGCGGAGCTGGCAACCTTGCCTGGCCTGCCCAGGGCACCTTCACCTCTGGCTACGGCTGGCGCTGGGGAAGGATGCACAAAGGCATCGATATCGCCAACAACGTCGGCACCCCGATCGTGGCCGCAGCCCGCGGCCGGGTCACCTTTGCTGGTTGGCACGATGGCGGTTACGGGTACCTGGTGGAGATCACCCACGAGGACGGCACCCTCACCCGCTACGGCCACAACAGCCGCTTGCTGGTGCGCGAGGGCGAGCAGGTGGACCAAGGCCAGACCATCAGCCAGATGGGGAGCACCGGACGTAGCACCGGCCCTCACTTGCATTTCGAGGTTCATCCCCCAGGGGAAGGCGCCATGAATCCGATGATGTTCCTGTCGCCCCGGGCCTAAGGCCCTAGGGCGGCGGGGGGCCGTCGCCTACAATCCATCCATCGCGGCTCGGTAGCTCAGCTGGTTAGAGCGTGGGATTCATAACCCCAAGGTCGGGAGTTCAAGTCTCCCCCGAGCCATCAGCTTTGCTGCAGATGCTCACCGCATGTCAATCGCATTGAGGCGGTCTCGAAAACTGCTGCTTCCGCTGTCGGCCATCTCAAAGCCCCCTAGATAGCCCAGGTCGTCCGACGCGAAAACCGCGGGCCTTGCCAGTTCCTGCGGATCGCTCACCACCACCACCTCGGCAGAGGCGGCCTGGGAGCGACGGCTGCGGCTGTAGCCCGATTGAGCCCTTGCCTCGATGGCCCTGGTGAGGCTGCGGCTGCGGTTGGCGGCGCCCACGGTCTCACCATCCTTGGGACGGATCAGGGGGTTCCCCTTGAGCTCGGAGCGGAGTTGGTTGAGCAGGCGGAAATGGCCGGTGGTGTTGTATTTACGGAGAACGGCGGGATCCCAGGCCATCGGGGCAAGCAGTCGGTTGCCATGAGCCTATGGCGGCGAGGGCCGACAGAACCGCATAAATTGTGATAGGTTGTGATGGAGGTAAACAGAAGTCGGATCGAGTCCGCCTTATGAAATTCTTATTTCGTCATCCGTTCTCGCCTCAGGTCATCGTCAAGACCAGCGCTTGACGGCCTTTTCCGTCTCTCTGACCCTTCTAGATCCGCTTGTCGCCATCCGCCACAGCGGCTTGCATTCGATGCGTGGGGAATCATTTCATGACCTCCCCGGCACGCATCACTCAATCTTCGCCACCGCCCAACCCTCCTTCCCATGACCAGGCTCGTCGGTCTGCAAGCCCCCGATTTCAGTGCCACCGCCGTGGTGGATCAGGAGTTCAAGGAGATCAAACTTTCCGACTACCGCGGCAAGTACGTGGTGCTCTTTTTCTATCCCCTCGATTTCACTTTCGTTTGTCCCACTGAGATCACTGCTTTCAGCGATCGCTACGCCGAGTTCAGCAGCAAGAACACCGAAGTGCTGGGCGTCTCGGTCGACAGCCAATTCAGCCACCTCGCTTGGGTACAAACCGATCGCAAGAACGGCGGCCTTGGTGACATCGCCTATCCCCTCGTGGCCGACCTCAAGAAGGAGATCGCCTCCGCCTACGAGGTGCTTGATGAATCCGCCGGCATCGCCCTGCGCGGGCTGTTCATCATCGGCCCGGACGGAGTGATCCGCCACAGCACGATCAACTTCCTGCCCGTGGGTCGGAGTGTGGATGAAACCCTGCGGGTCCTGCAGGCCTTCCAGTACGTCGACTCCCATCCGGATGAGGTCTGCCCCGCCAATTGGCAGCCCGGCGAGAAAACCATGAATCCCGATCCCGTCAAGAGCAAGGAGTTCTTCAGCGCCGTCAACTGATCCGCGTAGGCTCAGCCCCTTCCCTGCGGCTGATCCGCCGGGAAGGGTTCCAGAAGTCTTGGGCTCCCTATATGGGGGCCTTTTTTGGGAACAACGCAGGGCCTCAAAGCAAGGTCAAGACGCCACTATCACCATCGAGGCGGGCTGGAACGCCGAGGGGCAGGGCGAGGTTGGGCCGACCGTGACCCACGGGAAGGCGCCCCACCAGCGGAACTCCAAGGCTGCCGAGCCGCTCGCGCAACACCTCTTCGAGGCTGAAATCGCCAGGAAGAATGTCATCCTGCTGCCAACTAAACCGTCCCACGCCCACGGCGGCCACGCCCCGCAGCACCCCGGCCGTGCGCCACTGGGTGAGCATGCGATCCACCCGGTAGGGCGCCTCCCCCACATCCTCCAGCACCAGCACGCAACCGGCCAGCGATGGAAACCAGGGTGTTCCAATCAGGGCAGTCGCCACGGTGAGGTTGGTCACCACCAGGGGACCGCTGGCCGCACCCCCGACCCAGCCCTGACCCTGCAGGGGGTCGAGCGGTTCACGCCTGAGCAGCCGCACCAGGCGTTGCCACTGGAGCGGATCGCCGCCGGTGCTGGCATGCACGGCGCCGCCCGTGCCCGCGGCCAGTTGGGCCAACAGCAGGGCACTGGTATCGGAGAAGCCCACCAGCCAGAGGGGCCGGGCCCCAGGGTGCCAGCCCATCTCCAGGATGCGGGCACTGCCCCAACCGCCAGCCACGCAAAAAACCGCACCCACGGCGGGATCGGCCCAGGCCCGATCCAGTTCGCGGCGGCGGTCAGCATCGGTGCCGGAAAACCAACGCCAGCGGCCCGTCGTCGCCCTTGGAACCTCCAGCAGCCACCCCTCGGCTTGGCAGCGTTGGTGAAGCAGCTGGAGTTCGTCGGCTGGGTTCTCCCACCAGGTGCCGGGTGCCACCGCCACGATCCGGCTGCCGGGCCGCAGGGGCGGCGGTACGTCCAGCCGTCCATGAGGCCCGGCCGGGCGGCGTTGGGCGGCCCAACCAGCCGGCAGGGGGGCAAGCCCTGCAGCGGCCGCCAGCCCCAGCAAGGCACGACGACGCATCGCTCAGCCCAGGGCCGCCGCCAGCAGCCGACGGCCATCGAGCCCACCGAGGGCTGGATCACAGGCCCTTTCGGGATGGGGCATCAGGCCGAGCACGTTGCCGCGTGCATTGCTCAGCCCAGCCACATCACCCACCGATCCATTCGGGTTGTCCGCATAGCGGAGCACCACTTGGCCGGCTTCCTCCAGGGTGATCAGCTGGCCAGGATCCACCTGATAGCGCCCTTCGCCATGGGCAATCGGTAGGGAGATCGCCTCCTCAGCGGCGTATTCCCGCAGCCAGCGGCAGGTACCGGGGTACACCGAGAGCTTCGCCGGTTGGCAGAGAAAATGCAGATCACGGTTGCGGGTGAGGGCCCCGGGTAGAAGTCCCAATTCGGTGAGGACCTGGAACCCATTGCAGATGCCGAGCACGGGACCGCCGGCCTCCGCAAAGGTCCGCACCGCCTCCAGCACTGGCGCAAAGCGGGCGATCGCGCCGCAGCGCAGGTAATCGCCGTAGCTAAACCCCCCGGGCAGCACCACCGCATCGATGCCGGCGAGGTCCTGCTCCTCATGCCACAGAAAGCGGGTGGGAATCCCCAAACAGCCCTCTAGGGCCCAACGCACATCCCGGTCGCAATTCGATCCGGGAAACACCACGATGCCAACAGTCATGGGGTGGTCCTCAGGCCTGTTCGGAGAATTCGAGGCTCCAGTCCTCGATCACGGGGTTGGCTAGCAGCCGATCCCCCAGCAATTCCAGACGCGCCTGGGCCTCGTTCCGGTCCGGGGCCTCGAGCTCCACCTCGATGGCTTTGCCGATCCGCAGGCGCTTGACGCCCTCCACCCCTAGCCGAGCGGCGGCCGCTCGGGTGGCTTCACCGGCCGGATCGAGCACCGAAGGCCTCAGGGAAACGAGCACGCGGGCTTGAAAGAGGGGCACCAGCGGAAGGCGGATTTCTTAAATCTTGGCAGCCCATCACCCCATTCGTTCGCAACGGGCCCAGCCTGGAGAAGACCCGCTGCGAGCCTGCTGTGGCCTTGGCCGCTGGCCTTTCCCGGTGCCTGGACACCACGTTGGTGCTGCTGCTGGCTATGGCTTGGCCCATTGCCGTCGACGGGAGCCAGTCGCCGCTCCCGACCGCGAGGCCCCCATCGATCCAGCCGTTGGCGGCTCTGCAGGCTCAGGCAACGCCCGAGGCTTCCATGCCAAACCTGACCATCCCCCTGGAATGTCGGCTGGGCAAGGGGGCATGGCAACCCTGCCAAATGGAGGTGCTAGCCATCGGTCAGCACTGGTTTCTCGTGGTGGGCAGCCAGCGCTTGGAGTTCCGCCATGACGGCCGCGGCAGCCTGACAATGCACGGATCTGGGGAAAGTTGGCAGCCAGTCAACAGCCACTGGGAGAAGCCCCAGGATCTCTGCTGGGATGGCATCTGTGCCCGAGGCGCTATCCCCCTCGATTAAGCGGGCCGAAGCCGCCAACGGCTGGCTGAAGCCCGCTTTTGAGAAGGGCGCAGGCCCGCTCCAGGCGATCGGCATCGGCGGCAGCACCAAGAACCACAAGCTCCAGGCCGGGTTGGGGCGCATCCTGGAGGGGGTTTGGGGCCCCCTCAAACCAACAATCGAGGCGGGGACCCACGGCCTGAATTTGGAGGGGGAGCCTTCGACCGTCGAGCTGCAGTCGGCCCTTGAGGCGCAACACCGGTTCCCGCTGGATCAGTTGGCGGAGCCGCTCCTCCAAGTCCTCGCGCTGCCAGCTACCGGGGCGGCGAACCACCACCGCATGCATGGCCACATGGGTGTGGTCGTGATGGTCGTGGTCGTGATCAGCGTCGTGGTCATGGTCGTGGTCGTGATGGTGGTGATCGGCGGCGGCGTCGCCGTGGTGCTCACCGTGATCGGTTGCCGATGGGGAGCGAAACTCCGTGGCGAGCAGCAAACCCGGATCAATCGCGCCGCGGGCCATCGGCAGCACGGGGGTTCCTGCCCGGAGCCGCGGGCGCAGGCTTTCGATCACCTGGTTGAGGGAATCGGCGCTGAGGCGGTCGGAACGGCTCACCAGCACCAGATCGGCGGCTTCGAGCTGGTCGGCGAAGAGGTCTTCGATGGCACGGATGTGGTCGAGGCTGGGATCGGCCAGCCGCTGGGCTTCGACCGCTCGGGCATCGCCCACCACGTGGCCGGCCGCTAAGGCCTCGCCATCCACCACCGTGACCACCGCATGCACCCGGGTGCGGGTGCGGATCGTGGGCCAGCCGAAGGCCGCCACCAAGGGCTCCGGCAGGGCAAGACCGCTCGTTTCCACCACGATCCCGTCGAGCTGATCGGCCCGTTCCAGCAGGCGGGTCATGGTGGGCAGGAATTCATCCTGCACCGTGCAACAGAGGCAACCATTGGCGAGCTCCACTAGTCGCCCCTCCAGCTCATCTTCCGGGCAGAAGCCACAGGCGGCCAGCAGCTCACCATCGATGCCCATCTCGCCGAATTCATTGACCAGCACCGCCAGGCGAAGGCCGCTCTCCAGGAGCAGATGGCGAAGCAGGGTGGTCTTGCCTGCACCAAGGAAGCCCGTCACCACCGTGACCGGCAGCCGACTAAGGGTTGGGGTCGCCATCAACCGACCAGGGCGGACCAGGTCCAAGCGGCACCGCAACCGAGCAACACCGCCGCCAGGGAGCGGGTGGTGGTGGTGGAGAGGGCAACGGCCGTGTGGCGCAGGGCGCCCAGGGCAAACAGCAGCAGCAAACCTTGGCTGATCAGCAGACCCAGCACGTAGAAGCTGATCGGGGCAGGGTTCCAGCCCAGCACCGTGGCGCTCAGCACGTAGCCATGGAGGGCGAAGGCCGGCAAGAGCAGGCGGCGATCAAGGCGACCCAGCAGCACCAGAGCCACCAGCACGAGAGTGAAGGAAACCAGGGCTTCGGCAAAGGGCAGGCCGGGGAGCACCAGGCCCAAGGCACTACCGGCCAGACCGGTACCCAGCAGGGCAAGCATCCAGCTGGCGCGATGGCGGAGCCCCACCAAGGAAAGGGCCAGAAGGAAGAGCAGGTGGTCTGGACCCAGCACCGGATGGGCCAGACCGCTGATCAGACCCGTTAAGGGCGTGGGCTTGAGATGCAGAAGGTGCATCAGGTGGTGGGCTTGCGCCGCCGGAGCCAGCAGCAGAAGGGCCGCCGGCAGAAGGGCCGCCGGCAGACCGAGGGCAAGCACAAAAGGAGCGACGGCAGGGCCGTGAAAGGGCTGACGCCCTTTGGAGATTGACATCGGTGGGAGCCGGTCCGCGCCGGGCTTGGGAGGGATCAAACCGGCGGGCGTTCTGACTGGACCACCGGAGGTGGACTTCACAGCTGCGGGACAGTGCCGGTCTTGGGGTTGGTTCCCCCGCACCGGGCTTTCCCCGTTTCCTCCGCGGGCTGATCCCCCGCAGAACCGGTGAATTAACTCTAGGCCAACCCGCCACGCCAGGTCATCATCGGCTCAGCGGCAGCCCAGGCTTTCTTTGGTGCTGACACCGGTGTGAGGGTTGGTGCCTGTGGCGCGGGCACAGAGGGCCTTCTGCTCGGATCGATCCAGCACGGCGTCGCTGAAATCGGCACCATCAATGCTGGCGTCACGGAAATGACTCTGCATGAGCATGCCGTTGCGAAGCACCGCCCCCCGCAGATCGGCGCCATCGAAGCGGCTGGCAAAGGCCACCACATCCTCCAAATTGGCGTCGCTGAGATTGGCCCGGCTGAGGTTGCTGGTGTTGAACACGGCACCCCGCAGGTCGGCGCCATGCAGATCAAACCCCTCCAAGGCGGCCTTCAGGAATTCCTGCTGGCGCAAATCCCGGCCATGCAGATCGGCATCGAGGTTCTGCATCGACCGTTGGCCGCGCAGTTCGGGGGCGGTGATGGCAAAAGCAGGGGCCGCTCCAGCCAGCTGGGGGGGCAAAAGCAAATGGACAACCAGAAGCAGCGGCAGCACAAGCAAGGGGATGAGGCCCGGCCATGCCCTTGGCTTCGAGCCATCGACGCGGTTTGCCGCCAATGGCTTGCCGTGGGACTGCCCCGGCTTGGGCGCAAGGACCTGACCAATGTTTTGCCGGATGCCCAAGGCCCTGTCGGTACGCTGCCCACACAAGGTATCCAGGCATGGCCATGTCTCTGCGGGTGCTGGTTCCCCCCCACCATCTGTTCGCCCTCTGGATCACCCTGTTGAGGGA
>JBAXOO010000001.1:0-33009 GCA_037133235.1 Cyanobium sp. ELA507 | reverse complement strand
CAGGACCTGCTGCTCTGCAACATCGGTGCACCCCAGCGCAGCAGCCTCAAGCGCGAACTGGCCGCGATCGGTTTTGAGTCACCCGAGGAAACAACCCCCCTGGCCCGCCATGCGATCGCCTGCCCCGCCCTGCCCACCTGCGGCCTGGCGATCACCGAAGCGGAGCGGATCCTGCCGGATGTGGTGGCTCGGCTGGAGGCCCAACTGGCCAACCTGGGCATTGATCGGCCCGTTCTGGTGCGGATGACGGGCTGCCCCAATGGCTGCGCCCGCCCCTACATGGCCGAAATCGGCCTGGTGGGGAGCGGCGTGGACGAATACCAGCTCTGGCTTGGCGGCACCCCAGGGCTGACCGAGCTGGCGCGGCCCTTCCTGCAGCGGTTGCCGCTGGAGAAGCTCGAGACCACCCTCGAACCCCTGCTCTGCGCCTGGCGCGACCGGGGTGGCCGCAAGAGCTTGGGGGCCTTTGTGGGTGATCTCGGCGACGAGACCGTGGCCGCCATGCTGCAGGTGGCGCACTGAGCCCGATCGCCAGCCCTCTATTCGGGCGCGCGGCCATAGCTGGCGCTGGCCTGGCCTGAACTCCAGGCCCACAGCTGGTCGCCGTGGCTGAAATGCCACCACTCATTGGGGTGGCGGGCAAACCCGGCGGCGGCCATGACAGCCTCCAGCCGCTGGCGGCGCCGGTGCCATTCCGCGGCTTCGGAGCCTGGTTCATGGGCGGCCGCGGCGGCGTAGTGGTGGGGTTCGGAGATTGGACCGATCGCATCGATGGCGCCGCCCATGGCCAGGGGTTGGCCGCAGGCATCGGCAAGCGTGAGGTCGACGGCGGCACCGGTGCTGTGGGGAGGTGGTGTGGCCGGATCCAGGCTGGGGGGCGCCCAAAAACGGGCCACGGCGGCCTCCACCTCCACAAGGGCGGGGCCAGGGGCGGCGGGATCGAGGCCCCGAGCCCGGCATTCCTCGGCGGTGGCATGCGCCACCATGAAGCGCTGCACCGCCACCGGGCGCCAACCATCAAAGATGGCGAGCCGCCAGCCCTCCGGTCCCTGGCGCAGGCTGGCTTCAGCCGCCAGCAGCCGCGTGATCACGCCGCTGCGCAACCGAAACGGACTGGCCCCGGGCCCATAGGGAGCTCCGAGGAGGGCATAGGGGTGGGGCTCGAGCCGCAGCAAGGGGTCGGGCAAGGCCTGCAGCGGTTCCCCGCACTCCTGGATCGGGATCGGACTCCAGGGTCTGGGGCTGGCCATGGCGGGGGCTGGGCAGGAATAGGCCCCAGCCTGCTACGGCATGGCCGTGGGCAGAGTTGGGTGGAATCAGTTCAGGCGGGCCGCTTCCAGCTGCCGCTGGCGCTGATCGAGAAGCGCCTGGCGCAAACCAGGATGGGCATCAAGACCAGGATCCTGCTGCACGATGGTTTGGGCCTCTTGCCGGGCCAGTTCCAGCAAATCGGCGTCGTCGGTGAGGCTGGCTAAAGCCAGATCCGGCAGCCCCGATTGCTTCGTGCCCAGCACCTGGCCAGGGCCGCGCAGGCGCAGGTCCATCTCGGCAATCTCGAAGCCATCGGTGCTGCGCACCAGCACTTCAAGCCGCTGGCGGGCCTGGGCGTTGTTGCCGCCATGCAGCAACAGGCAGTGGGAGGCCGCCGCCCCCCGGCCGACCCTGCCTCGCAACTGGTGCAGCTGGGCCAGGCCAAAGCGTTCGGCGTGCTCAATCACCATCACGCTGGCCTCCGGCACATCCACCCCCACCTCCACCACCGTGGTGCTCACCAGCACCTGGCTTTCGCCGCGGGCAAAAGCGCCGATCGCCGCCTGCTTGGCCTCGCTGGAGAGGCGGCCATGCAACAGGCCCACCGTGAGATCGGCGAACACCTCCTCGGCCAGATGGCGGTGCACCTCGACAGCCGAGCGCAGATCTAATTTTTCGCTCTCCTCCACCAGCGGCAGCACCACGTAGGCCCGCTGGTCGAGGGCCACCTGCTGGCGCACCAGCTCCCAGGCCTGATCCCTCTCGCCGGCCCGCAGCAGCCGGGTGCGGATCGGCGTGCGGCCCGGGGGGAGCTCATCGATCTGGCTCACATCCAGATCGCCATGGACCGAAAGCGCCAGGGTGCGGGGAATGGGCGTGGCCGTCATGGTGAGCAGGTGGGGCTGGAGCCCCTTGGCGAGCAGGCGGTTGCGCTGGCGTACGCCAAAGCGGTGCTGCTCATCCACCACCACCAGGCCGAGTCGGGCGAACTGCACCGGATCCTCCAGAAGCGCATGGGTGCCAATCAGGATCTGCAACTGGCCATTGACCAGGTCCTGCAGCAGTTCGCGGCGCCGCTTGGCCGGGGTGGACCCGGTGAGGAGGCCGCAGCTCACATGCAATTGGGGCAGCCAGTGGGCCAGCTTGGCGAAGTGCTGTTCCGCCAGAACCTCGGTGGGGGCCATCAAGGCCCCCTGGCATCCAGCCTCAATCGCGCAGAGTAGAGCCGCGAGGGCCACCACGGTCTTGCCGCTGCCCACATCCCCCTGCAGCAGGCGTGCCATCGGCTGGGGGCGCCGCAGATCGTGGCGGATTTCGGCCAGCACCCGATCCTGGGCTCCGGTGAACGGAAAGGGAAGGATGGAGCGCAATTGGCTCACCAACTCCAGCCCACCCGGCAAGGGATCCAGGGGCAAGGCTGGCCGCTGCCGCAGCTGGTGACGGCGCTGGGCCAGGCTGAGCTGGAGCAGCAGAAACTCGTCAAACACCAGCCGGCGGCGGCTGGCCTGCAGCGCCGCTTGATCGGTTGGTTGGTGGATGGCCTGCAGGGCCTTGTTGAGCCGTAGCAGGCCCAGGCGCTGCCGCAGAAGCTCCGGGAGCGGATCGCTCCAGTCCTCTAGGGAGGGCAACAGGGTTTGGATGGCCTTGCGTAGGGTGTCGGCGGTGAGGCCTTCGGTGAGGCCATACACCGGCAACAAGCGGCCAATTGCCTCAGAGCGCACCGGGGCACCCGCGCTATCCAACACCTCCATCAGGGGATCAGAGAAGGCAGGACCGTAGGGGCTCTCCTTCACCAGACCACTCACAGCCACCGTGGCACCGGGGGGAAACAGGCGTTGCTGGCTCTTCAGCCAGGCTGGGGTGGTGAAGCGGCGGCCGGCGAAGAAGCGGCTGACCCGCAACCTGCCGGTGACATCGTGCAGATGGATCTCCAGGATCGAGAGGTTGGGGTTGCGGGGGCTGGCGAAGGCATGGCTGCGCCGCACGGTGCCGACCACCGTGGCGGTGCGCCCAGGTTCGAGCGCCGCAATGCGCACGAGGTTGGCGTAATCGAGGTAATCGCGCGGGTAATGGCGCAGCAGGTCAGCCACCAGCAGCAGGCCAAGGCCCGCCAACCGCGTGGCGGTGCGGGGGCCGATGCCGCGCACCTTCCCAAGGGGGGTGGAAGGGAGCACGGGAGCCCCCGCAACCGAACCGATCGAGCCGGATGGAACGGCTGCGGGCGGCGGCTCCAGCAGCCGCAGCCGCGGGGGGGCCACCGCGATGGGGGGGCGTAAAGCCACCCGCCACTGATGCAGGGCCTGGCGCAGCTGGCGCACCAGTTGCTGGCGCCGGCCTAGGGAGAGCTCGCCGTAGCCGGCGTAGGCCTCGGCCAAGGAGGTGAGGTTGGCGATCGCCGCTGGGGGCAGGTCCGGCGGCGGCTGCTGGAGGGTGCGGGCCAGAAAACTGGAGAAGGTCTCCTGTCGGCCCAAAAGGTCACCGAAACCCCGTTCAGCTTCGAGGCGACAGGCCTGCTGAATCGGAGTACTCCAGGCCTCGTAGGCCGGCAGGGGATCGGTTGCAGCCAGGAGGGGCTTCACCGACTGGGGATTTAGGGCTGCTCCGGCGATGGGGCTTGGCCCTGCTGCCTCGTGCGGATGTCCTGCAGCCACAACGCTTCGGCCTCGCGCCCCTGGAGCCGCCGCTGGAGGCGGCGGTAATGCTGGGCCATTCTGCGACCCTCCTGGCGGCGCCGTTGCAGCTCGCGGCGCACCGTACGGAGCCTGGGTTGCTCGAGCTCCAGGTCACCACAGCGCAGGAGCAGAACTGTGGCCTGCAGCGGTGACTCGAGGCCGGGCATCGGCATCGGCAGCTGAAGCTGCAGCAGGTTGGGCGGGGCGCCCTGGGGATCAATCTGCCCATCCAGCACCGCATCCAGCAGGCTGGTAGGCAGCAGGGCCGAGATCAGGCCGGAACGCAGCAGCTCCACGTTGAGGGCATGGGAGAGGTTGCGCAGTCGCCGGGCCAGGGCCCGGTCGTAACCCTCGAGCCAGGCCTGCAGGGCCAGGGGATTGCGGGGCAGGAGCCCCTCTGCTGGCTTTGGGTGCCCCCATGGATCCGGATCAACGGCAAGGGAAGCACCGGCGTTGTCCTGCGGGGGCTCTAAGTCTGGGCCTCCCAGGGTGAAGCCTCCGGCGGATCCGGCTGCGTT
This sequence comes from Cyanobium sp. ELA507, assembly GCA_037133235.1. Classification (GTDB taxonomy): domain Bacteria; phylum Cyanobacteriota; class Cyanobacteriia; order PCC-6307; family Cyanobiaceae; genus Cyanobium. The sequence continues at coordinate 28,568 of JBAXOO010000001.1, read as the reverse complement.
TAGGAACGACCAGGGAACCACGGCGGCGTCGGAGTCGCTGCTGAGGGATCCTGGAGCGGGATCGGGATGATCCTCGGTCCGATGGGGGCCAGAAGGTTCTGAATCCTGGTCGAGTTCCGCAAAAAAACTGGGCTCGGCCTGCTTGAAGTGAGCTCCCTGATCAGTGGACTGGAGGGGCTCGCCGGGATCGAGAATCAGATCCAGATCCAGATCGACGTCGAGGTCTCCCAGCAGCCCTGAAGCCAGCCCGGCCGCCAGCTCGTCGTCAAACGGACCCTCCAGATCGGAATCGGACGGGTCTGGCCCATCGGGATCCAAGCGATCGGCCCCAGGGGAATCGTCCAGAAAAGAAGTCGGGGCAACCTGCGCCCAACCGAGCAGATCGCCACGCAGGGGAAGGTCCAGTCCCAGTTGGACCGAACCCGGAGGCAAGGGGTCAGGTCCGCGGATCAGGCCATCGGGATCGGAAGCATCCAGCGCAGAGCGTGGCTCAAGAGACCCTGGCGGCGTTCCTTGGGTTGTCTCACCGGTGAGCCGCTGCAACAGAGTTCGCTGGCGCTCCCGCCGCTGCCTTTGGCGCTCATTAGCCATCTGGGCGGCCAAGGTGGCCAGCTGTTCCACCGTGAGCAGGCTGGCGCAACGATGGACCAGCTCGCTAAGGCGCCGATGGAGCTCTTGGCGGCGCTGCAGCGAGAGGGCGGCGTAACGGCTGGGGTGCAGCTGGGTCGCCAGATGAAAACAGGCCTGGTCCACGCTCCGGGCAAGCACCTCCCTGAGCACCTGCAGGTACAGGGCGAGCTGGCGATAGAGCTCCGGATTGGATTCCTCCAGCCAGCGGTGGACGGCCTCGAGATCCCCGGGGAGGGGGGACCGCAGGGGATCGGAGGTCACGGGTGGAGGCCCAGGGCGATCGAGCCTCAGGCGGCCTTGCCCATGGCGGCCACTTCGGCGGCGAAGTCGGTTTGCTCCACCTCAATGCCCTCACCAAGGGTGAAACGGCTGAAGCGACGCACCTGGATGTTTTCCCCGGTCTTGCCGGCGGCCTGCTTGACCATCTCGCCCACGGTCAGAGTGTTGTCGCGGATGAAGGGCTGCTCCAGCAGGGCCAACTCCTTGAGGCGCTTGCCGATCCGACCCTCGACGATCTTGACCTTCATCTCCTCTTTCTTGCCGTCGAGGTCGTCGCGGCCCATCTCGATGGCTTTTTCACGCTCGACCACATCCTGAGGAATCTGATCGGTGGTCACGTACTCCACGTTGGGGCAAGCGGCGATCTGCATCGCCACGTTGCGCACCAGCTCCTGGAAGAGCTCGCCTCGGGCGACGAAATCGGTCTCGCAGTTGACCTCCACCAGCACGCCCACCCGGGCACCGGTGTGGATGTAACTGCCAACGGCACCTTCGGCGGCGGTGCGGCCAGCCTTCTTCTCGGCGGTGGCGATGCCCTTCTGGCGCAGCCATTCGGCGGCCTTGGTCATGTCGCCACCCGATTCGGCCAGGGCCTTCTTGCAGTCCATCATCCCGGCGCCGGTCTTGTCGCGCAGGTCCTTGACGAGCTTGGCGGTGATCTCAGCCATGGTTTGGGGGGAGGAGCGAAAAATGGAAAAGAGGAGGGGGGCACCTCCACGGTGCCGGACCTTCCCCTGGGGAGCTGTGCCGCCGAAACGGCGGCGTTGTGTCGGAAGCGACGGCGTTGTGCCGGATGCGACTCAGGCTCAGCCCTCGTCGTCGCCACCACGGTCCTGGGCACCGTGGCGACCCTCATTGATCGCATCGGCCAGACGGCCCAGCACCAGCTGCACCGAACGCACGGCGTCGTCGTTGCAGGGAATCGGAACGTCGCAGAGGTCGGGGTCGCAATTGGTGTCCAGCATCGACACCAGGGGGATGTCGAGCTTGCGGGCTTCGAGCACGGCGTTGGTTTCCCGGCGTTGATCCACCAGGATCACCACATCGGGCAGGCGGCGCATGTTCTTGAGGCCGCCGAGGTATTTCTGCAGGCGATCCAGTTCACGGCGCAGCACGGCCGCTTCCTTTTTAGGTCGCATGGCGATGGCGCCGGACGACTCCATGCGCTCCAGATCCTTGAGGCGATCGATGCGGGCCCGCATCGTGGTCCAGTTGGTGAGCATGCCCCCCAGCCAGCGCTGATTCACGTAGGAGGCACCGCAACGGGTCGCCTCCTGGGCGATCACTTCGGAGGCCTGTTTCTTGGTGCCCACAAACAGGAAGCGCTTGCCGCTGCGGGAGGCACTGCGGGTCCACTTGTAGGCGTTGTTCATGCAGACGGCGGTCTGCACGAGATCGATGATGTGAACGCCGTTGCGCGCGCAATAGATGTAGCGCGACATCTTCGGGTTCCAGCGCCGGGTCTGGTGCCCGAAGTGGGCGCCAGCCTCCATCATCTCGGCGAGAGTGACGACAGCCATGGGATTCGGTTGGGTTTCGGGTTGGCCACCACCTGCCAGGGAACCGGAGGGCTTGGAGTCCCTTCCTCAGCACAGAGGCGCTGGGGGAAAGGAGGCCGCTGCCGGATCACCCGAAACGTGCAGGTGTGCGGTGTGACGGGACCTTGTCAACCTATCAAACGGGCCGCAGTGGGGGTGGGGGATAGAAGGTCAGAGACCCTGCTGGCGGGCTTCGGAGTAGAGAGCGCGCACCCCGAGCCGATTGAGCGGGAGTCGCAGCACCTCCATCGCCAAGCCCGGCTGGCCCCGGCGGATCAACCAGGCCAGCAGCGGCCGCAAACTGCGCTCATTGAGCAGACCGCCAAGGGTGAGCAGCTCCCACAGCAAGCGGTGCAACCAGGTGTATTGAATGATGAAACGCACCCTGCGGCTGGGGTGCTTGCGATAGAACACCAATCCCATTTTGGCGCGCTCCCGCTCCACCTGGATCAGGCGGGGGATCTGGTCGAGGCTCAGGGCCGGATGCCAGTGGTAGCCCACCGCCCGGGGACAGCGGACCAGCTCCACCCCCATCCGCCGCAGCCGTTCCCCCAGTTCGAGGTCTTCCCAGCCATAGAGGCGAAAGGCGGTATCGAAGAGACCGGCTTGCTCGAGCACCTGCTTGTCGATCGCCACGTTGCCGGTGGCGAAATAGGCAAAGGAAACATCGCCCAGCTTGTGGGGCTCGCTGGTGGGGTTCTCGAACCTGGCCGTGTTGACGACGGCGCCGTAGGTGAAGCAGAGCCGGTTGCCCCGATGGCGCCAGCGCTGCTCAAGGGCTCGGGCGTGGCAGACGAGGAAATCCGGCAGCACCACCAGATCGCTGTCAATGAAAACGACCACATCGCCTTTGGCCTGCTCCACGCCATTGTTGCGGCCTTCGGCCGGACCACCGTGGTCTTGGCGGATCAGGCGCAGGTGGGGGAGGCTGGCGGCGTTGGCCTCCAGCCAGGCCACCGTGTCGTCGGTGGAGCCGTCGTCGACCAGCACCACCTCGAAGCGCTCGATCGGAGCCGCAAGTTCCTGACGTTCAAGGGCCTCCAGGCACTGGCGCAGAATCGGCAGCCGGTTGTAGGTGGGGATAACGACGCTCAGAAACATGGGAGCGGCAGAGGGGGTGGCAGGGCAGGGGGCTGGTCCACAACGGGCTGCCAACAAAAAGGGGGATCCCTGCGGACCCCCCGGTGGGCATGCCGGAGACCCGGCTGATCAGTCGGCGGCGCCGCCGTTGTTGGCGGTGCCGGTCACGCCGTTGCCAGCGCCTTCACCACGGCCGTCGTTGCGGAGCTTGCGCTTCTTGAACTTGCGGGCGTAGGAGCGATTGCGCTCTTGCTTTTCTTTCTTGAGATTTCTGCGCTTGGCCATGCGGGCGGCGGTTCCGTTGGGAGGGAGATGAACTCACCCTACCGAACCGGAGAGCGCCCTGGCTTGGACCTGGCCTTCGCTCAAGCGGCCATCCTCCATTTCGACCAACCGATCCGCCACATCAAGGATGCGGGGATCGTGGGTCACCATCAGCACGCTGCAGCCCTGGTCGCGGGCTAGGCCCCGCAGTAACTCCACCACCTCCCGGCCGGTGCGGCTGTCGAGGGCGGCGGTGGGTTCATCGGCCAGCAGCAGGCGTGGATGGGCCGCCAGAGCGCGGGCGATGGCCACGCGCTGCTTCTGGCCCCCCGAAAGGTCGTGGGGCAACTTGCCCAAGTGATCGCCCAGCCCTACCGCCCGCAGCCATTCCCGTGCCAGATCACGGCGGGCGCGATAGCCCAAATTGGGCAGCAGATCCGCCCCCATTTGCACATTTTGCTCGGCACTGAGGCAGCGAAGCAGGTTGTGACCCTGGAAGATCATGCCGATTTCGCGCCGCAGCAGCTGGCGATCCCGACGGGCGGCGCCATGGAGCTCGTGGCCAAACAGGCGCACCGAACCCTCCATCACCTGCCGCAGCGCCCCCACCAAGGTGAGCAGGGTGGTTTTGCCGCAGCCGGAAGGGCCGGTCAGTAGCACCACCTCGCCGGGGTTGATCGTGAGGTTGACCCGATCAAGCACCTGACGGCGATTGGCGCCAATGCCATACCAATGGCTCAGATCCTGCAGCGCCACGCTGGGCGTGGAGGATATCGCGGTTGAATCGCTATCGAGGGGGCTGGATCGGGAGGTCATGGTGGCAAGCCTCAGAAGATCTCAGCAGGATCAGCATCACCCAGCTTGCGCATCGCCATCAGGGCCGACCCCAGGCACATGGCCAGGATCATCGTGAAGACGAGCAGAGCCCGTTGGCTATCCATACCTACAGGCAATTTCGTGGCATTGTGAATCACAACATAAAGACCCTGCCCGGCTAGCCAGGCCGGTGCATAGCCCAGCAGGGCGAGCAGCAGACCCTCCCGTGCCACCACACCCAGGAGCTGGGGAAGGGGATAGCCCATTGCCATCAAGGTGGCGTATTCAGCCAGGTGATCACTCACATCGGAATGGAGAATCTGATACACGATCACACAGCCCACCACAAAACCCATCGCGGCGCCAAGGGTGAAGATGAAACCAATCGCCGTGCTACTGCGCCAATAGTTCATCTCAAAGTCCACGAAGCCCTGCTTCGAATAAATCGCCACATCCGTGGGCAGCATGGAGCGCAACCGCTCGGACACCGCCTTGGCATCCTGGCCGGGCTTCAGGCGAATCAGGCCGATTTCGATACTGCCCGGTGGTGTGTTGGGCAGCAGATTGAGGAAGGTTTCACTGCTGGTCAGCAGGTTGCCATCGGCGCCGAAGGAGGGCCCCAGGGCCACCAGACCCGCCACCCGCACCCGTTTGCCCCCAACCTCGGTGTCGATGGTGCGCCCCTGCCGGTACCAGCTGGCGATCGGCCCAAACTCGGGCCGGGAGAGCTCGTCAAACAACACCCGCCCCTGCTGGCTGAGCACGGCAGCCTTCGCCGCCAGGGCGGGATCGGTGAACAGGGGGTCCCCCGGCTCGAAACCCAGGGCCAGGATCGATCGGGTGGTGCGGGTCTCGGGGTTGCGCCAAAGCAGAAAGTTCCAATGCACCGGTGTGGTGCCGGCCACGGCGGGATCGGCCATCACCTGCACCAGCCGCCGGCGGGGGAAACCGGACATGGCAATGGAGCTCATCGTGCGGGGGCTGAGCAGCACCAGATCCGCATCGAAGAGCTTGTGGATCGTGACGCTGGCATCGAAGAGGCCATCGCGAAACCCCAACTGCAGAAACATCAAGATGCCGGCGAAGGCGATCCCCGCCAAGGCCACCAGCAGCCGACCGGGCTGGCGGGTGAGCAGCAGCCAGGCCAGGGGGATGCGGCGCGAAGGCCAGAGGAAATCGAGCATGGGCTTCGCCTTAGGTCTGGAGGCGGGCAATCACCTTGAGGCCCGTGAGGTGGCGAACCCGTTGGGCATCGGCAGGATCCAGCGCCACCCGCACCTCCACGATGCGGGCATCGGCATCGCCGGTGGGGTCAGTGGAGAGCACCTGGCGCTGCCGCACCTGGGGACTGATCCGGACGACACGACCGCTGAGGCTGCCCTTGAAGCCGCCGTTTTCGCTGGTCAGCCGCACCACCATCCCCGGCCGCACCCGGGCGATGTCGCTCTCGTAGACCTCGACCAACGCCTCCATGCGGTCACTGGCGCCCAGTTCAAGGATCCCCTTGTCGCCGGGACGCTCGCCGACCCGTGCATTGATCCGCAGCACCGTGCCGGCGATCGGAGCACGTAATTCGGTGTTCACCAGGTCGGCGCGCACCTTAGCCAGGCCCGCCTGGGCCTCTTGAAGCTGGCCCTGGAGAAGGAGATGGTCCTGTTCGCGGCGGTCGAGTTCATCGGCCGAGATGGCGCCGGCACTGGTGAGGCTGCGGTAGCGCTCCAGTTCGCGGGTTTCGACCTTCAGGCGCCTTTGAAGGTTGAGGATGCGGGCCTGCAAGAGGTCCCGTTCGGCCCCTTGGGTAGGCCCGGTATCAAAGCGGGCCAGGAGTTGGTCTGGCTGCACCCGATCCCCCTCCTGCACCTCCAGGTGGGTGATGCGGGGTGTGCCCGCCATGCCGGTCATCGGGGCGGCCAGCACGCGGATGTCGCCGGCGGGTTCGAGCCTTCCCAGGGCCGCGACCGCTTCGTGCTCCGGGGCGGGTGCCTTCAGCACCGCCTGCGGTGGCGGAGGAGCAGGGGGGCGGAACGAACCCTTTTGCCAAGCAAACAAGGCAAGCCCGGAGGCCAGAGCAATTAGGCCGCCGAGGAGGGCTCGGGGGGGTCGTCGAACAGGAGGTTCTCGATGTACTGGTCCGCCCAAGCGGGGTTGAACGCCTTTTCCAGCACCCTCCGGGTCTTGTCGTTCTGTTTCTGTTGCTTGCAATAGCGGAGCTGTCCCTGCCAGCGATTCACGGTAGCCGGATCATCCGGGGGGCTGGCGGTGCCGGCCGACACCGCCTCGGCCAAAACCCCAAGCACCGACGCCACGTGGTCGATGAAGCGGCGCTCCTCATCGGCATCCACCGGACGGACGAACAGCACGTGGGGGGAAAAGATCGATCCCCAAGCCGGCAACTCCCGTTGCTGGGTGAAGGCGGCCTGCGGCAGGGCCGCAAGGGCCCGATCGATGCCCTCCGGCAGGGCCTGCTCCACAGGGGAAAGATCCACGATCGCGGCCGAAACCACCCCCCGGCCCGCAACGACATCGGCGCCGAACACCGGCAGATCGAAGCGTGAATCGGGGAAGAACACGCAGTGGAGGATCTGCAGCCCGGCCCCGAGCCGGGCGGTTTCGAGGTGGAGCTTGCGCAGCCCCCGGCAGCGGTGCACCTCGTTGCGGATAAACAGGTCCTCACCATCGAGGCTGCCGCTGATCGCCTCCAGGGCCGGATCGATCGCCAGGGGCTCCAGGCCCGGCAGCTCTTCCCGGCAACGGCGGATCCGCTCCGCCAGGGCATCCATCAACGGATGGATACCGCCGGAACTGGCAGTGGCAGCGGCGCCGGCCGTTGGGGGGGAATCCGGTGCCATCGCGTCACCACAGCCAGCAGAATGGCGATCTTGCCACGTGTGCATGCGTCCCTCCCCCCCGTGTTGCTCCCCGTTGCTCCCAGGCCTGGAGCAACCGGACCGGCGGGTGCTCAGCAATGGCAACCAGCTCGTGAGCCTGGCCCTCAGCGATGCGCCCCTGGTCTGCCTGGACTTTTGGTGCCGGGCCGGCAGTGTCTTCGAAGCAGAGCAGGAGAGCGGTCTGGCCCATTTCCTTGAGCACATGGTGTTCAAGGGCAGTCAGCGCTTGGAGGCCGGCGAATTCGACCGGCGCATCGAGGCCCTCGGGGGCAGCAGCAATGCCGCCACCGGCTTCGATGACGTGCACTACCACGTGCTGATCCCGCCAGCAGCCGCGCCGGAAGCCCTCGATCTGCTGCTCGATCTGGTGCTTCAACCGCGCCTGGAGGGGGAGGCCTTCGCCATGGAACGGCAGGTGGTGCTGGAAGAGCTGGCCCAAAGCGAGGACCAACCCGAGGAGGTGGCCGTCCAGCACCTGCTCGCCAAGGCCTGCCCTGGCCATCCCTACGGCCTTCCGATCCTGGGCCGCCGGGAGGCCCTACTGGCCCACGATCCCGCCGCCATGGGGGCCTTCCACCAACGGCTTTACGGCGGTGGCCGCTGCCTGCTGGCCCTCACAGGGGCGATCGCCGATGGCGACCTACGGGAGCAGGCCGGTCAGAGTGCTCTGGCCCAGCTCTTCCGGGCAACAGAACCCGCCCCCCGGGCGCCCTTGGTGGTAGCCGCCGGGGAGGATCGGATGGCCCTACCAAGGCTGGAGGCGGCAAGGCTGCTGATGGCCTGGGGCCAGCCCCCCGCCGGCGACCTGCGCGGCGTCATGGGCGGCGACCTGGCCACAAGCCTATTGGCGGAAGGCCGGCGCAGCAGGCTTGTGCACCGCTTGCGCGAGCAGCTGCGGCTGGTGGAAAGCATCGACCTGGACTTTCACCCAATGGAATGCGGCAGCCTGGCGATGTTGGAGGCGGTCTGCGAGCCAGCCGACCTGCCGGCGGTGCGCACCGCCATTGGCGCCGTCTGGCGCGAGGTGATGGATGAGCCGGTGGCGGAGGCGGAATGGGCGCGGGTGCGGCGGCTGGTGAGCAACAGCTACCGCTTCGGCATGGAAGCCGCCGGCAGCGTGGCGGGGCTGCTCGGCACGGGCCATCTCTGGGGCCGCCATGGCTCCCTGGAGGAACCCCTCGAAGCGATTGCCAGCTGGAATCCGGAAGATCTGCGTAGCAAGGTGCTGGCCAGCTTGGATCCCGCCCACGCCTTCGTGCTCGAGGCGGTGCCGGCATGAGCAGCACCTCCCCGATCGACCAGCTCGAACCAAGCCACATCCTCTCCGGTGGTCTGCCGGTGGTGGTGCGTCGCCGGCCCGGCCCAGAGATCCTTGCGGCCCGGCTGGTCATCCGCGGCGGCAGTGGTGCGGATCCGGCCCTGCGCCGGGGGGCACACCAGCTCCTCGCCGGCGTCATGACCCGCGGCTGCGGCGCCCTCGATGCCGATGCCCTGGCCGACACCGTGGAAGGGGCCGGCGCTGGCCTGAGGGCTGACGCCCATGAGGATGCCCTGGTGGTGGGGCTGAAGTGCGCCGCCGACGACGCCCAAACCCTGGTGCCCCTGCTACTCGACCTGGTGCGCCACCCCAGGCTCGAAGCCGATCAGGTGGACCTGGAGCGCCAGCTCAATCTCCAGACCCTGATGCGCCAGCGGGAAGATCCGTTCCAACTGGCCCACGACCAGCTGCGAGGACTGCTCTACGGCGAAGGTCCCTACGGCCACGACCCCCTTGGAGTCGATGCGGACCTGGAGGGCATCACCAACGAGGACCTGGCCAAACTCACCACGGGCCTGGGCCTGGAAGGGTCCGTGCTGGTGATCTGCGGCAGCGTGCCAGCCAACCTGGTGGACCTTCTGGAGAGACCCCTGGCGGGGGTGCCCTGGCCGACCCACCTGCCGGCCCCGAGCCCCCATCAGGCCCCTAGCCGGCCGCATGGCGGCAACCTGGCGGCCCTGGAGGAGGACACCGAACAGCTGGTGCTGATGCTGGGCTGCCCCACCGTGCCCCTGGGCCATCCCGATGCCCTCGCCCTGCGGTTGCTCCAGGCCCACCTGGGCCTGGGCATGTCGAGCCGGCTGTTCCTGGTGATGCGCGAAGAGCGCGGCCTGGCCTACGACGTGGGCGTGAGTTTGCCGGCCCGCTGCGGCCCGGCCCCCTTTGTGATGCACCTCTCCACCTCCGCCGACCGGGCGGCGGAGGCCACCGCCTGCTTGGCCGAGGAATGGCAGCGGCTCCTGGACAGCCCCCTGGATGGGCCGGCCCTGGCCCTGGCCCGGGCCAAGTACCTCGGCCAGGATGCGATGGGCCGGCAGACCTGCGGCCAGATCGCCGAGCGGCAGGCCTTGGTGCTGAGCCATGGGCTGCCGGCCCACTACGTGGAAGATTGCCTGGAGCGGGCGGCCCTGCTGGAGGGGAGCGATCTTCAGGCGGCCGCACGCCGCTGGTTAACCCAGCCCAGCCTCAGCTTGGTGGGTCCCGGCCAAGCCCTGAAGGCAGCCACCGCGGCTTGGGAAGCCTCCGGCCTCAGCCTGCGGCCGGTGTGAGGTCGGCGGCAGCCAGCAGAAAGGTGCCCCGACGGAAGCGCACCGCCAACTGATCTCCAGCCCGAACCTCACTCACCACACCCACCTCGTCGGCGTCCACCAGGTCAGGGGGCCGCAGCATCGGCATCGGATCGGCGGTTTTGAAATAGCGGGGCGGCTGGGCGATCCGCACCTGCTCCCCCACGCCATAGCGGTGGGAAGGAATCGCCGCCTCAACGGCAACCTCCGGGGCCCTATCGCTCTGGTTACCCGGCATGGCCTCTGGCCCTTCTCAGCCGAACCTAGCTGGAGCAGGATGGGCCGTAAGCCATGGAGTGTGTCGTGCGGGCCCTTGCCACCTGGAGCGGAGCGATCGCCGGCCTCCTGCTGATCGTGGCCGGTGGGCTCATCCCCGCCGCCATCCCCTTTCCCGATGCCGAAGGCTGGAGCCTGCGCCCCCTTGGCATCACCCTTCAGGTGCCGGCCCTGCTGCTGGCCGCCCTGGTGGCCGGGCCCCGCAGTGCGCTGCTGGCGGCGATGGCCTACCTGAGCGTGGGGCTCTTCCAGCTGCCGGTGTTCCAGGAAGGAGGGGGGTTGGGGTATCTGCTCGATCCCGGGTTCGGCTACCTGGCCGGTTTTGTGCCGGCGGGCTGGATCACCGGCAAGCTCGCCCGCCAAAGCGACATGGATGATCCCCTGGCCCTCACCGGGGCGGCCGTGGTGGGGTTGCTGTTGCTGCAACTCTGCGGTCTGGCGAATCTGCTGCTGGGGGCCCTGGCAGGGCGCTGGGGCACTTCCCTGCTGCCCCTGCTGGTGGGCTATGGCCTGGCGGTGCTGCCCCAGTTGGTGCTCTGCTGCGCCGCCGGCCTGCTGGCCTGGGTGCTGCGCCGGATCCTGCTGGTGACCCCGTGACCAGCCGCCAGGCCCAAGCCCGCCCCAGAGATCCCGGCGACAGCGAACGCAACCGCCGCATCCTCCCCCTTGGGCTAGCCGCTGGGGTTCTTCTGGCCGACCAACTCAGCAAGCACTGGGTTGGGGCCCATCTGCGTGTGGGGGTGGTGCGGCCCTTTCTGCCGGGCTTGCTGGAGCTCCATTCGGTCCGCAACACCGGGGCCGCCTTCAGCTTGTTCAGTGGCTCCACCGAGGCCCTCGGCCTGGTGAGTCTGCTGGTGAGTGCGGCGCTGCTGGCCTGGATCCTGCTGGCACCCCCACGGGGAATCTGGCTGACCCTGGCCGTCGGCTTCCTGCTGGGGGGAGCCGCCGGCAACGGCATCGACCGCTGGCGCCATGGGGCGGTGATCGATTTCCTTGCCTTCGTGCCGGTGTCGTTCCCGGTGTTCAACCTGGCGGATGTGGCGATCAACCTGGCAGTGGCCTGCCTGCTGCTTGACCAACTGCTTCCCCTTCTTCGGCCCTCCAAGCCCTCGCTGCAGGGTTCCAGGGGGGGTAACCGCCCCGATCGCCATGACTGACGGCGGATCCACCCCCCAATTGACGGTCCACCAGGCCGATCAGCAGGACCTCTTGATCCCGTTGCACGGCAGCCTCTACCGGATCGGCCGGGATCCCGATGGCGAGGTGGTGCTCCCCCAACCCGCCGTGAGCCGCCGCCATGCCCTGCTGGAGCGGCGCGGGGGGCACTGGTTGCTCAGCGATGCCGGATCCACCAACGGCCTTTGGTGGCAGGGACAACGGGTGGCCGAGTTGCTGCTGCGCGATGGCGACCAGGTGCGGCTGGGCCCTGCGGAGCAGGCCAATTTGCCGGACGTTCGCTTTGAGGAGCCCGGCGGTCGGCGGGGGCGACGCCTCGGGAGGCTGGCCGTCACCGCCCTGGCCGCCGGGGCAGGGGGTGGTCTCCTGGTCCTGCTGCTGGCGGCTCTACAGGTTCCCATCCGCGGCAGCCTCGCCACGGTGCGGGGGCCGGTTCTGCTCTACGACCGGGCCGACCGACCGATCGCCTCCGCCGATGACCGCCGCCACCGCGAGCAGGCCAACCTGCAGGGCTATCCCAAGGTGCTCACCGATGCGGTGCTGGCCAGTGAGGACAGTCGCTTCTGGTGGCATCCCGGCATTGATCCGATCGGCACGGGCCGGGCCTTGGTCACCAACCTGTTCGGCGGCCGCGTCTTGGAAGGGGGCAGCACCCTGACCCAGCAGCTGGCCCGCAGCCTTTACCCCGCCGAGGTGGGCCAGGGCGAAAACCTGGGGCGGAAATGGCGCGAGCTACTGGTGGCCCTGCAGCTGGAAGCCCGCTTCAGCAAGGCCGACCTGCTGCTCACCTACCTCAACCGGGTGTTCCTCGGTGCAGGGTGGGGCTTTGAGGATGCCTCGCGGCGGCTCTTCGGCAAACCAGCCGTCGGCCTGGCCCTGGAGGAGGCTGCCCTGCTGGTGGGACTGCTCTCCTCACCCTATGGCCACGACCCCTGCATCGCGCCCCAGGCCGCCCTGGAGGCCCGCAACACGGTGCTGTTGAAGATGGTGGCCACCGGCCGCCTCACGGCCGACCAGGGCCGCCAAGCACGCCGCCGACCCATCGACCTTGCCCTCGATGCCTGCCGGGGATCGGGCCGTCAGGCCGCCCCCTTTTACACCGATCAAGTGCAGCGCGACCTCAATGCCCTGGTGGGATCCGATGTAGCCGCCGAGGGGAACTTCCTCGTTGATACCCACCTAGATCCGGCCCTCCAGGAACTGACCGAGCGACTGTTGCGGGAAAGGATCGAGGCCAACCGCTCGATCGGCGTTTCGGAAGGGGCCGTTGTGGTGCTCGACAGCCGCAATGGCGGCATCCTGGCAATCGCCGGGGGACGGGACTACCGGCAGAGCCAGTTCAACCGTGCCTCGATGGCCCTGCGCCAGCCGGGCAGCACCTTCAAGCTGGTGCCCTACACCGTGGCGATTGAGCGGGGTGCCCGCCCCGGCGACACCGTGAACTGCGGCCCCCTCCTCTGGCAGGGCCAACGGTTTGACAGTGGCTGTGGCGGCTCGATCAGCCTGCGCCAGGCGCTAGCGATCAGCAGCAACACCGCGGCCCTGCGCCTGGCCCGGAAGGTGGGGCTCGATGCGGTGGTGCAGAAGGCCAGGGATCTCGGCATCACCACCCCGCTCCAGCCGGTGCCGGGGTTAGCCCTGGGCCAAAGCGAGGTGACCCTGCTCGAACTCACGGCGGCCTATGCCGCCGTGGCCGATGACGGGGTATGGCATGCACCGAGCACAATCCGCGGCCTCATCGACGCCGAAGGCTGTCCGGCGGGCGCCGCCGAGGGCTCCTGCCGCAAGGGCGTCAAGCCGAAGCAGGGGAAGGCCGCCAAGGGCCCTGGCGTGGCGGGCTCGGCCGGCCGGCGGGCCATGGCGGCCAGCACTGCCAAGACTCTGCAGGAGCTTCTGCGCGGCGTGGTCAACGGCGGCACCGGTACAGCCGCTTGGGTGGGCGGCGGGGTATGGGGCAAAACCGGCACCACCAACGAGGGCCGCGATCTGCTGTTCGTGGGGGCCGTGCCCGCCCGGCACTGGGTGATGGGCGTATGGCTCGGCAACGACGACAACCGTCCGACCCAGAGCAGCAGCCATCTGGCCGCCTCGCTGTGGGGTGAGATCGTGCGCAGCTCCACCGCTTCCCCCTGATGGTGCCCCGGCGTCTATGGCTCTGGATCGGCCTAGGCCTGCTGGCCCTGGTGCTGGCCGGCATGGTGCTCCAGGCGGTGAACCTGTTCCTCTGGCAGCTCAGCTACTGGCTGCCGGGCTGGCTGGTGGGGCCGCTCTTGCTGGTCGTTCTGCTGTTGCTGCTGCTAGCCGTGGCTCAGGTGGGTTGGCCCTGGTGGCAGGCGATGCGGCGGCAACGCACCGACCGGGCCGCCAAGGCCCGCCAACTGGAACGGCCCGGCAGCCGACGGGAGGCGGCCGAACGCAACCTCGCCGCCATTGACCAAACCCTGGAGCGGGTGCGGGATGCGGTGGAGCGGGAGGCCCTGCAACAGGAGCGCCAAAGGATGCAGGCGGAGCTGGAGCGCGGGGACCTGCACTTGGTGGTGTTCGGCACCGGCTCAGCGGGCAAAACCTCCTTGATCCGGGCCCTGCTCAAGGAGTTGGTGGGGCAGGTAGGCGCTCCGATGGGATCCACCACCACCAGCAGCCGCTACCGCCTCAGGCTGAAGGGCCTTGAACGGGCGGTGATCCTGGAGGACACCCCGGGCATCCTCGAATCGGGCCCCGGTGGCCAGCAACGGGAGGAACTGGCCCGGCGTCAGGCTGCCCGGGCCGATCTGCTCCTTCTGGTGGTGGATGGGGATTTGCGGGCCGCCGAAATGGAGGTGTTCAACACCCTGGCCAGCCTCGGCAAACGGCTGCTGCTGGTGCTCAACAAATGCGACCTGCGCGGGGAGCAGGAGGAGCAGCGGCTGGTGGAGCTGCTGCGGCGGCGCACCGCAGGCCGGATCGCCGCCGAGGACGTGGTGGCCGCCAGCGCCTCGCCCCAGAGCGTGCCGATGCCCGGTGGTCGCCCCCTGCAGCCCCAACCCGAGGTGGAGGCCCTGGTTCGCCGCATGGCCGCCGTGCTCCATGCCGATGGGGAAGAGCTGATCGCCGACAATCTCCTGCTGCAATGCCGCCAGCTGGGGGAGGCCAGCCGCAGCCTGCTGGATCGCCAGCGCCGCAGCGATGCCGAAACCATCGTGGACCGATATATGTGGATCGGCGCCGGGGTGCTGGTGGTCACCCCCCTGCCCGGCCTCGACCTGCTCGGCACCGCCGCCGTGCAGGCCCAGATGGTGGTGGAGATCGGCCGGATCTACGGCGTGACCCTCAGCCGGGCCTCAGCCCAGGAACTGGCCCTCACGGTGGGCCGCAGCCTGGCGGGGCTGGGACTGGTCAAGGGGGGCGTGGCCCTGCTGAGTTCGGCCCTGACCCTGAACCTGCCGGCCCTGATGGTGAGTCGGGCGGTGCAGGCTGTGGGTGCGGCCTGGCTGACCCGGCTGGCGGGGCGCAGCTTCATCGTCTATTTCCAGCAGGACCAGGACTGGGGCGACGGCGGCCTGGCTGAGGTGCTGCAACGGGAATACGAACTCAACCGACGTGAGGGTCTGCTGAAGGGCTTTCTGGACGTGGCCTACCGGCGGGTGGTGGAACCCCTGCAGAAGCAGGGGCTGCGGCTGCCGCCGCGTCCACCGGACCGGCCGGTGCCTGGCGGGCAACCCCTGAAGGAGCCTGGAATCCGAAGGCCTCCGGTGGAGGCGGAAGCAGGGGACCCTGACGGTCCAGCACGGTGACAAGGGCGAGGTAAAGCAAGCCGATCAGGATCGAAAGGGCCCCGGTGACCAGCGCCAGCCAGCGCCCACGCGGCGATTCACTCACAGACTTGCCCTCACCTGATCGGCCAGGGCTTCGAGATGCTCAGACTGCGTGTGCGGATTGCCCAGCACGGCCTTGAGGTGGTGGAAGCCGGCGTAAAGGGGCCGCGACAACATCAGGCCCTCTGTTAGAAGCTGCTGGCGGGTGCGCTGGCTCCAGCGATCACAGGCCTCGGCATCCAGGCCTGCGGGGCGGAAGGCCAGCAAGTGGAAAGCGCCCCCCCGCACCTGTAGGCGGCCATCGGCGGCGAGCAAGCCCTCCAGCTGGCGACGCCGTTCGATGGCAGCGTCGAGGAGGTTGGCGATGCCGGCCATGCCGAGCTGGCGAAGGCCAAGCCAGAGCTTGAGGATTTCAGCCGGCCTGGTGCCCTGCAGCCCCGTTTCGCCACCGTGGGCACCGCCCCAGCCCGGTTCCATGTAGGGCAAACCGGTGGCGAAGGTCTGCTCCAGGAGGGCCGGGCGGGCCAGCAACAAAAGGGAAGAGGTCTTGGTGATGCCGAGAACCTTCTGGGGGTTGACCGTGATCGAATCGGCCAGCCCCAGACCCGCCACCCGGTGGGCATGGGCCTCAGCCAGGCCGAACACCGCCCCGATCGCCCCATCCACATGGAGCCACAGGCTCCGCTGACGGCAAAGCGCAGCGATCGGTTCGAGGGGGTCCACTGCACCGCGCACCGTGGTGCCAGCGGTGGCCACCACAGCGATCACTGGAAAGGCACGTCGCTCGAGGGCGCGTAATTCGTCGTTAAGGCGATCGAGATCGAGGCGCCCGGCTGCGTCAACGGGGATGACCAGCAGAGCCGAAGCCGGAAGGCCCATCACCCGCAGCGCCTTGGCGAGGGAGACATGGGCATCGGCGCTGCACACCACGACCGCATTGCCCACACCATCGAGACCGCGAGCGTGGCGGGCCACCACCAGGGCCATCAGATTGCTGAGGCTGCCGCCGCTGGCCGGCACCCCTCCGGCACCGGGGGGCAGGCCAAGGCGCAGGGCCAACCAGGCGCAGAGGCTGCGCTCCAGCCGCGTGAGGCTGGGGGAGAGCTCCTCGGCCAAGAGGTTGTTATTGAGACCGGCGGCGATCAGATCACCCACCACCGAGGCGACCAGCGGGGGAGGGTCAAGGTGGGCAAGGGCGCCGGGATGGTTGGGGTTGTAGGCCCCCTCAAGCAGCCGCTGGAGATCGGCCAGCAGGGCCTCGGGCGGCAGGCCGGCGGCTTCCGGCGCCACGGCCGGCGGCACGC
Source organism: Cyanobium sp. ELA507 (assembly GCA_037133235.1). Taxonomy (GTDB): domain Bacteria; phylum Cyanobacteriota; class Cyanobacteriia; order PCC-6307; family Cyanobiaceae; genus Cyanobium. The sequence goes on along the minus strand of JBAXOO010000001.1, from coordinate 11,919 downwards.
TCAGGCCGGGGAGGGGCGTGCCAGAAGCGGCACCGGCAAACCAATCGCCGAGCAGTTGGGAAGCCTGGGCCAGGAAGGCGGCCAAGGCGGGATCCGCCCGGAATGGATCAGGGAAAGGGGGTGAAGCGCCGGCGGCCGCCAGGGGCTGGGGGGCTTGGGGCAGGCTGGCCAACGGCAACGCAATCGGTTCGGGCATTCTGCCCGGCACCGGTCAGGAGTCCCAGGCGGGTTCGGGGAAATCCACCCCCCGCCAGCTACAAGAAGTTGATGGAGACCAGCAGAGGCAGCGGGAACTCCCGCCAGTTAGGCAACAAAGGGGTCTGGGAACACTGGATGGCCCTGGCGCTGCGCCGGGCGGAACAGGTGGGCCGAGAGGGGGAGATTCCTGTTGCGGCAGTGGTTCTCGATGAGGAAGGTCGCTGTATTGGCTGGGGCAGCAACCGCCGCCACCGCCGCCAAGATCCTTTAGGCCACGCCGAATTGGTGGCCCTGCGTCAGGCCGCCGCTCTGCGGGGGGACTGGCGGTTCAACGGCTGCACGCTGGTGGTGAGCCTTGAACCCTGCCCAATGTGCGCCGGAGCCCTCGTGCAGGCACGCATGGGCCGAGTGGTGTATGGGGCGGGCGATCCCAAGCGGGGAGCCCTGGGGGGATGCCTGGATCTGTCGCAGGATCCCAGTGCCCATCACGCCATGGAGGTGGTGGGCCAGGTGCTCGAGGCGGAGGCCAGCCAGCAGCTCGGCGTGTGGTTCCATGAACGGCGGCGGCTGGGCCGGCCCATGGCAGGGGCCTGAGCGGCGGGGCTTCAGCCCACCCCGGCGGCCACGGGCGCAGCACTGGGGCGGAAGGCGGGGAGCTCGGTTTCGAGCAGGTTGAGGAGCCGGTCCACGTTTTCGGGGGTGCTGTTATAGCCCATCAGGCCGATCCTCCAGACCTTGCCGGCCAGGGCGCCCAGGCCACCCCCCACCTCGATGCCGAACTGATCGAGGAGATGGCGGCTGAAGGCCTTGCCATCCACCCCTTCGGGGATCCTCACGGTGGTGAGGGTGGGCAGGCGGAGTCCCTCGGGTACGTGGAGCTCCAGACCCAGGGCTTCAAGGCCGGCCCAAAGACGCTCGGCATTGCGGCGGTGGCGGATCCAGGCGTTGTCGATTCCCTCCTCGGCCAGCAGCCGCAGGGCCTCCCGCATCCCGAAGTTCATGTTGACCGGGGCCGTGTGGTGATACACCCGATCGCTGCCCCAGTACTGGTTGAGGAGAGACACATCGAGATACCAGTTGGGCACCTTGCCTTCCCGGGCCAAGAGCTTGGCTTCGGCCCGGGGTCCCATGGTGAACGGGCCCAGGCCGGGGGGGCAGCTCAGGCCCTTCTGACTACAGCTGTAGGCCAGATCCACTTTCCAGTCGTCAAGGAAGAGGGGCACTGCGCCCAGGGAGGTGACAGTGTCAAGCAGCAACAGGCAGTTGTGTTTGCGGCAAAGTTCACCGATCCCGTCCATGGGCTGGCAAACCCCCGTGGAGGTCTCGGCGTGCACCATCGCCAGGATGGTGGGCTGATGGGTCTGCAAGGCCGCCTCGATTTCGGCCAGATTGAAGGCCTCGCCCCAGGGGCGCTCAATGGTCACCACCTCGGCGCGATAACGGCCGGCCATGTCGACCAGACGGAGGCCGAAATAGCCCATCACCGCTACCAGAACCTTGTCGCCGGGCTCCACCGTGTTGGCCAGGGTGGCCTCCATGGCGGCACTACCGGTGCCACTCATCGGAATGGTGAGCCGGTTGTCGGTCTGCCAGACGTAGCGGAGCAGTTCCTGCACTTCCCCCATCAACTCGATGTAGAGGGGGTCGAGGTGACCAATCGGCATGCGGGCCATGGCCTGAAGCACCACCGGATGGGCGTTGGAAGGACCGGGACCGAGCAGTAAACGCTCCGGTGTGGCGATGGGATCCAGCCCGAGCCGATGTGTGGTGTTCACGGAAGTCGGGATGGGGAGGGAGGCCAAGACCGGAAGGGCGGAGTACGGGGTTCGATGGAGATTAGGAAACGGCGGGACGTCCGGTGATTAGCCGGGTCCCGAACCGGGTGTGAAAAAACGAGCCAAACGCTGGACCAGCGGGGATCGAAAGCATGGTCCCTGGGTCCGGATCGGCCGGGTTGCAAGGCGGGGGTCTAAGGAAGAACCCAGGAAGGAGCGACCTCAGCGGGCACGCACATTGGTGGAAGCCAGGCCCCGCACCAGATGATCAAAGGGTGCCAAGACCACCGCTTTGACCCGATCGCTATCGGCAATGCCTGCGGCCACCAGCCGCTGGGCCACAACGTCACCCAGCAGGGCAATCCCACGCACCGTGGGGCCGGTGGGTACCCCAAGACTCTTGTAGGTGTCGTCCAAACCGTTGAGCACCCGCTCATCGAGGATGGTCACATCATCGGCGATCAGGGCGTAACTGGCGTAGCGCAGGAAATAGTCGAGATCGCGAAGGCAGGCCGCTAAACGGCGGGTGGTGTAGGCATTGCCGCCGGGAAGAATCAGCTCGGGATCCTCAAGCCACAGCTGCTGGGAGGCCTCGCGCACGATCGTGGCGGCCTCGCCATTGATCAGTTCCACGGCCGCCAGGCGAAGGGCCGCCTCGGCGTAATAGATGTCGATCCGATCGATGGCGGAACGGTCGAGGTACCGGCCAAGCTGGTCGTAACGGCCAATCAGCCCGGTGATGGCATCGCGCATGGCAGTGAACGGATCGTCGCACCTGAAGCGGAAGTTAGCACTTGCAAACCGCCGGAGGCCTTGCAAGGGGAGGGATTCCAGCGTTTTGACAGAAGAGTTGACAGAAACAGTGGCTGGCGCTGCTCGACCAGCCCCGCCCCCCTTTTCGGCCTGCCTCCTGAGCCGGCCTGCGAGGCACAGAAGGGAGCGGCCGCGGGAACGACACCCACCCATCCGGGGCGAAACAGTTGCAACCGCTACACAACACGAAGGTATCGCTGCGTACCTTTTGGGGCGGCGCGGCACTCCGCCCTTCACCATCCCCATCCTTCATGGCCAAGACAGCAAGCGACGTGCTTCGTCAGATCAAGGACGAAGGCATCGAACTGATCGACCTGAAATTCGTTGATCTGCACGGCAAGTGGCAGCACCTCACCGTCTGCAACGACCTGATCGACGAAAGCGCCTTCACCGAAGGCGTGGCCTTTGACGGCTCCTCGATCCGTGGCTGGAAGGCGATCAACGAATCCGACATGGCGATGGTGCCGGATCCCAACACCGCCTGGATCGACCCTTTCTATAGCCACAAGACCCTCAGCCTGATCTGCTCAATTCAGGAGCCCCGCAGCGGCAAGCCCTACAGCCGCTGCCCCCGGGCCCTAGCCCAGAAAGCGCTGGATTACCTGGGATCCACCGGCATCGCCACCAAGGCCTACTTCGGGCCGGAGCCGGAATTCTTCATCTTCGATGATGTGCGCTACAAGAGCAGCAATGGCGGCAGCTTCTACCAAGTTGACTCGATCGAAGGCGCCTGGAACGTCGACCGCGTTGAGGAGGGCGGCAACCTTGGCTACAAGGTGCTGCTGAAGGAAGGCTATTTTCCCGTTGCCCCCACCGACACCCTCCAGGACATCCGCAGTGAGATGCTCCTCACCATGGGTTCCCTCGGGGTGCCGATCGAGAAGCAACACCACGAAGTGGCGACGGCCCAGCACGAACTCGGCATCAAATACGCCGAGTTGATCAGCGCGGCCGACAACGTGATGATCTACAAGTATGTGGTGCGCAACGTTGCCAAGAAATACGGCAAAACGGCCACCTTCATGCCCAAACCCATCTTTGGGGACAACGGCAGCGGCATGCACGTGCACCAAAGCCTCTGGAATGGTGACCAACCGCTCTTCTTCGGAGAAGGCACCTACGCCAACCTCTCCCAGACCGCCCGCTGGTACATCGGTGGCCTGCTGAAGCACGCCCCCAGCTTCCTGGCCTTCACCAACCCCACCACCAATAGCTACAAGCGCCTGGTGCCCGGTTTCGAAGCGCCGGTCAACCTCGTGTATTCCCAGGGCAACCGCTCCGCCGCCGTGCGGATCCCCTTGACCGGGCCGAGCCCCAAGGCCAAGCGCCTGGAGTTCCGCTCCGGGGATGCCCTCTCCAATCCCTACATCGGTTTTGCCGCCATGCTCATGGCCGGCATTGATGGGATCAAGAACCAGATTGATCCGGGCGAAGGCACCGACGTTGACCTGTTTGAGCTTTCAGCCGAGGAACTGGCCAAGATCGCCACCGTGCCCGCCTCCCTCAATGGAGCCCTCGAGGCCCTCAAAGCCGACAAGGACTACCTACTAGCCGGCGGTGTGTTCAGCGAAGACTTCATCGACAACTGGATCGCCCTGAAATACGAGGAGGTGCAGCAACTGCGCCAGCGGCCCCATCCCCACGAATTCTCGATGTATTACGACGCCTGAGCCCCTACCCCCTCAAGCCTCTGCTGGTCGTGTCCTGCGCCCAGAGACATTGCCCCGGCCCAGCCAGGGCTTTTTTGATGCGCCTGCCGCTTTCAGCCGCGCCGGAGCCCGGCGATCGCATTGGCGTGGAGCCTTTTTTGGCGGGCATGGCCTTGGGCCCAGGCAGTGATCGGTCCGGCAATCCCAGCAGCCTCACTCGGATCCGGCTGGGCCTGAAGGCCAAGCATCAGGACCTGGCGACGGCGGGCCTCCTGCTGGCGGCCACGGGCCCAGGCCACGTAAAGGGGGTCGTGATGCCCCGCAGCTGCAGCGGTGATGGGTGCCGCAACGGCGGTCGTGGGGACGGCCTCCACCGGGGCAGTCAAGTCCGGCGTGGCGGCAGCCGGAGCACTTGGAGCCAGGGAATCGACGAACACGAACGAACACAGGGGAAGGCTTCTTTGATTCTGTAGCCATTGCTACGGAATTGTGGGTTGCCTGGGCGTCAATGCGGGGTTCTGCAGCACACCCGCAGCCCCAAGGCCGAGGGGGCAGGTCATGGCGAAGCCCATCACCGCCGGTACTCCGCCGCGAAGGCCGGCACCCCGGGGCCACGCCAGGGCCCTTGGATTGGTTGAAATGGATCGAAGTGATCGCCGTTCAGCAAGGCTCCATGGCAGACCCCCTCGCCCGATTGGCCTACCAGACCCTGCAGCAGGGCAAGAGCCTGATGGGGGTGGCCCACAAGGAGGTGAGCACCCGGCTGATGGAGCTGGTGGCCCCGGCTGGGGCCCCCAAAACCGTGCCGCTGCCGCCCACCATGCTGCAGAGCCTCCAGGCTTCTCACCAACAACTCCTCGACGCCGACTGGGGGGATGCCGAGGCGGGGCTCTACCCCACCAGCCTCCTCTTCGACGCTCCCTGGCTCGACTGGATGCGCACCTACCCCCAGGTCTGGCTCGACATGCCCTCCACCTGGGCCCGGCGAGTGGATCGCAAGGTCCGCGATCTGCCCGACGAAGTCAACCCGGCCGACTACCCGGCCTACTACCTACAGAACTTCCACCACCAGACCGATGGCTACCTGAGTGACCACTCCGCGTCGCTCTACGACCTCCAGGTGGAAATCCTCTTCAACGGCACCGCCGATCCGATGCGGCGCCGGGTGGTGCGCCCGCTCCTTGATGGCCTGGCCTCCTTCTCCGCCCGGCCCGCCACCCAGCTCCGCATCCTCGATGTGGCCACGGGCACCGGCCGCACCATGCGGCAGCTGCGGGCGGCCCTGCCGGACGCCCACCTGATCGGCATCGATCTGTCGCCGGCCTACCTGCGCCAGGCCAACCGTTGGCTCTCCAGCCTGCCGCGCGAACTTCCCCAACTTGTGCAGGGCAATGCCGAAGCCCTGCCCTTTGCCGATGGCACGATGCAGGGGGTGACCTGCGTCTTCCTGCTGCACGAACTGCCGGGCGAGGCGCGTCAACAGGTGCTCCAGGAATGCTTCAGGGTGCTGGAACCCGGCGGGGTGCTGGTGCTGGCTGATTCGGCGCAACTGGCCGATTCGCCCGAATTCGACCTGGTCATGGAGAACTTCCGCCGCGTCTTCCATGAGCCCTACTACCGCGATTACATCGCTGACGCCATCGACGCCAGGCTCGCGGCAGCAGGATTCACGGCCATCGCCGCCGAAACCCATTTGATGACGCGGGTCTGGTCGGCCCGCAAGCCGGTCTGATCCGCAGCGCTCGGCTGCAGAGCCTGGACCCTGTAATTGACGAGCTGGCTGAAGGGGAGCTCAGGTGGCGAGCAATCGTGCGACCAGCAGCCCCAGGCCACCCCACCGCAGGATGCGCCAGAACAGGGTGCTGGCGGCGTCCTGGGGCCTGAGACCCTCGGGCAGGGGATCAAGCAAGCGTTGAGCGATGTTGAGGTGCTGGAGGCGGCGGCGTTCTCCAGATCCGCTGCCGCTGCGGGCAGAGCCAAGGCCATGCAGCAGGGCGATGGTGTGCAACAGCCTCGGGCCCTTGGCCACCGCCGGCCGGCGCCGAGGGTTGGACCGGCCGGACTGGCTGCGGCGGAGGGGACGGGTCATGGGGCCAGGATGGAACAGCCAGCGACAGGTCGTCCAGTGGATCGGGCAGGGAATTGGGCGGAGAATCAGATCAGCGAGGGCGGCGAAGTCCGGAACCGCTGGCCTGAGCAAAGTTTGGAGCAGGCCCAAAACCTGCATCGTCTGCTGGCGATCGGTGATCGCGACTGGCATGCCCACAAGGGTCAGCCGGCCCGACGGGCGGCCGAGCAGCTGGCGGGGGCCTTGGTGCAGTTGCTGGGCGCCGATGGGCCTAGCGCCAACCGCAGCAGCGAGGGCCGCCGCCAGGCCATGGCCCTCACCGCCAACGCCCTGGCCTGGCTGGAGGGCGAGCTCAGGGATCCGGGCTGCCCAGACCACGGCCGTTAAACCGGCCGCGCCGCACCGCCACCTGAACCCGGTTGCCCCGGGAGCTCCAGCGCACGTCGTCGAAGCAGTGATGGATCAGGAAAAGACCACGACCGGAAAGGGCTCCAGGCTCGCAGGGCAAAGCCGCCAACCGGCACTGGAAGGGCAAACCGGGTCCCTCGTCCTGCACCTGCCAGACCAGCCAGCGGGGGGTGAGGATCCGCCGCACGCGCACACACTTGGCCGGGTCGCAACCGTTGCCGTGCCGCACCGCGTTCACCAGGGCCTCATGGAGTCCCAGCTGGAGTTCGGCAAGAGCCGACCCCCGACCCACCGGTTCCAGCAGCAACTCCAGCAGGGGAGCTAGCTGCAGGGTTGAGGGGGTGATGTAATCAGCCCAACGCAGAACCATGCGGCAGAGGCCGAGGTGCCTGCATCGACCCTAACCCGGACCCGCAGCACTGGGGAGCGCCAGGCGGCGTTTGAGGGCCGGATGCTGGAGCAGGGCATCCATCAAGCGAACCCCACGCAGTTGATTGACCAGGGGAAGGTGGCCCTCCGGTGCCTGCTGGCTCCACGTGAAGGCACTGGGATAGCGGGTCCAAAGTCCGTTTTGCTTCCAGCCAAGGCGGGGCCAGAGTTGGTCCCACTGCCCACCACAAGCAGCCAACAGCCGAGCCTGCACCGAGAAACCGAAGCGCCCGCGGGAATAGACCAACCAGAGGCGATCCAGGCTCTCGAGGTCGGCATCGGGGAAGCGGGCCACCTCGCTGTAATAGACGTAGCCACGCCCGATCGCATCGCTGCCCGCCAGTTGGCGGAGGTGTTCGCTGGTCAGCCGGTCCGCGGCCTCAAACTCTTGCAGCAACAGATGGCGCTGGAGTGGGGCGAAGTCGAGGCCAGCGGCACTGGGGGCCGCCAGCCAGCCCTGCGGATACCGCTTAAGCAGGGCATCGCGCCGGCCAGGGTCGGCGGCGACGATCAACTGAAGCAAAAACCCCGGTGTCCAGTCATCGCCGGTGGCATCGAAGCCATCGAGACGATCATCAAGCAGCGGCAACAACTCAGCGGCCCTGTCCTCCAGCGCTGCCAGCTGGCTGCGGCGTTGCCGGGAAGAACTGCCAAGAAAACGCTCGAGCAGCTGATCAGCGGCAACGCGACGGGAGACCGGTGAACCGGAGAGCATCGAAGGGGACCGGCCGGAGGGCCTTTTGGCTGGTGGCCACTATGTCAGGAGCCTTCCATCGGCGGGTGCCAATCGAAAGCTGGGTCACGGCTGCCTAGGATCCACCTTTGATCCTGTGCCATGGCCGCCGCCATTCAGTTCTTCCGAGGCGTGGAGGAGCCGGTCGTGCCCGATATCCGACTGACCCGCTCCCGCGATGGACGCACCGGGCAGGCCCTGTTTGTTTTTGAGGAGCCCCAGGCCCTAGCGCCCGAGGCGATCGGCGATATCACCGGGATGTTCTTGGTGGATGAGGAGGGGGAGCTGGTGACCCGGGAAGTGAAAGCCCGCTTCGTCAATGGCAAGGCCAGCGCCCTTGAGGTCACCTACACCTGGAAGACCACCGACGATTTTGATCGGTTCATGCGCTTTGCCCAGCGCTATGCCGACAGCCACGAGCTTGGCTTTGCAGGCAAGGACAATGACGCCCCAGCCCCGGGAGAGGACACGGCGGAGTGAGCTTCGGGCGTTGGCTGGGATTGATAGCCCTGGTGGCGGCGGTGCTCCTGCTCTGGAGCATGAGAGAGGCCATCCTGCTGATCTTCGCCGCCGTCGTGCTGGCCATGGCCCTTTGCACCCTGGTGGGAACCCTGCGCCAACGCCTCGATTGCCCACGCCCCTTGGCGCTGCTGCTCAGCCTGGTGGCTGTGGCCTTGGTGGCAGGGGTGGGGGCCGCTGCAATCGTGCCGCCGTTTCTGGAGCAGTTCAATGAACTGCTGCTGAAATTACCGGAAGCCTGGACTGAGCTCCTGAAGCTGCTCCACCAGTCGATGGAGAGCATTTCCCGCATGCTCTACGGCAGCTCCGATGGTGGGCTGGGCTGGCTGCAGACCCTGGGAAAAACCGCGGCTCCCAGCGGCACTGCCAGCCTGGGCGGCGGGGTGAGCGACTGGACCGTAAGGCTGGTGGGCCTGGCGGGAAACCTGGGCGGCGCCCTGCTGCAGACCCTTTTTGTGGTGGCCGTGGCCTTGATGATCGCCACCCAACCGGAGGCCTACCGCGAGGTGCTGCTGCTCCTGGTGCCCTCCTTCTACCGACGCCGCGCCAGGGAGGTGCTGCTTCAGTGTGGCCAGGCCTTGAGCGCCTGGATGGGGGGAGTGTTGATCAGTTCGCTCTGCGTGGGAACCCTCGCTGCGATCGGCCTCTCCTTGCTGGGGGTTCGGCTGGTGGCCGCCAATGCTGTGCTGGCCGGGCTGCTCAACATCATCCCCAATGTGGGACCCACCCTCAGCACCCTCTTTCCGATGTCGGTGGCCCTGCTCGACGCACCCTGGAAGGCCCTGGCGGTGCTCGCCCTCTATGTGGTGGTGCAAAACCTGGAGAGCTACCTGATCACCCCCTCGGTGATGCATCACCAGCTCAAGCTGCTGCCTGGTCTCACCCTCTCAGCCCAGCTGCTGTTCACGCTCATTTTCGGTCCGCTCGGCCTAGTGCTGGCCCTACCCCTGGCGGTGTGCCTCCAGGTCATCCTGCGGGAGGTGGTGATCCATGACGTGATGGATCCATGGAAAGCCCCACCCCGCCGGCGGCTTGCCACCGCCAGCCCCGCCGAGCCATGAGTGGCCGCTCCCTGATCGGGGCCCTTGCCTTGGTAGTGGTCGGGCTGCTGGCCTGGGAACTGCGTTGGGTGCTGCTGGTCCTGTTCGGCGCGGTGGTGTTGGCAGTGGCCCTTGATGTGCCGATCACTTTGGTACGGCGGTTGTTGCCGTTGCAGCGGCCAGCGGCGCTGATGCTGGTGCTGGCGGTGCTGCTGGTGGTGGGCTGGCTGATCACCGCGCTGCTGCTGCCGGAGGTGATCGAACAAATCCAGGTGCTCAGTCACCTGATCCCGGAACTGCCCGCGCGCCTCAATGGCCTGGTGGCCCAGATCCCCCAACTCCATGATCTGGAGATGAAAGTGCTTGGCGGTGCCACGTGGGACCAACTGCAACCCCTTGGCAGCCAGGTGCTCGGCTTTGCCGGCGGTGCGGCCAACAGCACCATTCAACTGCTGCTGATTGCTCTACTGGCGGTGCTGCTGGCCCTCGATCCCCGTAGCCACCAGCGTTTGCTGGTGGCGGCAACCCCGCACTTCTACCGGCCGCGGATGCAACTTCTGCTGCGCGAATGCCGGGAGGCCCTGGGCGGGTGGCTAGCCGGCATGACCCTTTCGGCGGTGGTGGTGTTTGTAAGCACCTGGGCCGGGCTGGCCCTGCTCAAGGTGCCGCTGGCCCTGCTGAGCGCGCTGGTTTGCGCCCTCCTCACCTTCGTGCCCACGATCGGACCGACGGCCGGAACCCTGCTTCCCATGGCCGTAGCCTTGCTGCTTGGCTCCCCCGCCAAGATGCTGCAGGTGCTGGTGTTACGCCTGGTGCTGCAGAACGGCGAAGCCTTCGTGCTGACGCCCCTACTGCTGAGCCGCACGGTGAATCTGCTGCCCACGGTGGCCCTGATGGCCCAGTTGTGTCTTGGCGCCCTGCTGGGCCTGCCAGGGTTGCTGCTCGCCCTGCCCCTGGTGGTGGTGCTACAGGTGCTGTGCGAAGAGGTGCTGGTGCGTGATGTGATGGATCGCTGGACCGTGGACCAGACCATCGATGGGTCATCGGGATCCCCTGATCCTGGCCCTCAGCTGCGGTAGCGACGCCAGAGGGATGGAGTGAAGATCAGCACCGCCACCGCAAGGGGGTGGCTGCGAATCGCCTCGGCCAGGGTGGTGAAGGTGAAGTGATCGGCAAGCAGCTGGAAGTCAACCCGAAGATCCAGCAGGGCCAGTAGCAAAAGGATCAGGGGCATCAAGGGAAAACCCTGAGCCTTGCGGATGGGACGACGGGGTTGGGACGGGGATCCTGGGGGCTCGGCCGGAGGAGCAAGGGTCATTTGGAGGCGAGCAGGGGAAGAAGGGTGGGTGCGATGCCAATACTCGACCAACTGCCCACGGCAATCCCTACGGTGAGCGCCACTGAAAACCAAAACAGACTGCTGCCCCCGAAAAAGAGCAGGGCCAGCAAGGGTAGAAGGGTGGTGAAAGAGGTGTAAAGCGAGCGGGTGAGAGTGGCATCCACGGCCACATCCACTTGATCGGTGATCGGGAGATGGGCCAGGGCCTTGCGCTGCTCGCGGATCCGGTCAAACACCACCACGGTGTCGGTCACGGAGTAGCCGGCCACCGTGATCAGGGAAACGGCAAAGAGGGAGTCAACCTCGATGCCCTTGAGCAGCCCCAGCCAGGCGAAGACACCGCAGGTGATCAACACATCGTGGCCGAGGCAGACCAGGGCAAGGAAGGCATAGACACCGCTATAGCGGAACGAGATGTAGGCCGCGATGGCGGCGAAGCTCACCAGTAGGGAGAGCAGGCTTCCGCGCAGCAGGCGTGAGCCGAGGGTGGGACCGATGGTGTCGACCGCGGTGCCCTTCCGTTCGAGGGGTCCAAATTGCTCGTTCAGCGTGGCGAGCACCGTGGCGGCCTGATCAGCGCTGAGGGCAGGAAGACGAAGCAGCACCGAACGACCCCGGTCGAGCACCTGCACGCTGGTGCTGCCGAGGTTGGGGGCTTGGTCGTTGCCCTGGGCCGGCAGGCGCAAGGCCGCCACCTGCTTCTGAATCGCCGGTGCCGTGATCGGAGGGCAGGTCGCCGTTGGGGCGCTGGCCCGGTTCGCACCGCAGGCCCTAAGAACCTGGATCTGGGTACCACCGGTGAAATCCAGACCGGGCTTGAGGGGCGAACGGATCGATGGGTTGAGCCAGCAGAGCACCAAACCCAGCACGCTCAGCAAACAGGCAAGGCCAGAGGAAATCCAGGCCAGCCAGCGGTGGCGGTTGATCCGGAAGCGGGGGGAGGGGACG